>JBGTMW010000613.1:0-2275 GCA_041743365.1 Gemmatimonadaceae bacterium | reverse complement strand
CGGCGCGACCGAGCCAGGTCAGCGCACTCGTCCGGGTCTCGCGCGGTCGCGCGGCGTCGCGAGCGATCGCCAGGAGGGGCTGCCACACATCCGCGCTGTCGGCGAGGACGGCGGGCATGATGGCATCCTTGCCCGGCCGGCCTTCGAGGCGGGCGGAGAGCGAAAGGAGATACTCCGCCGCCTGGCGTGCGGGAACGCGGCCGATGTCGCGCGTGACGGGAGCAGGAGAATCGGCGGTCGGGGCGCCGACGTACGTCTCTACCGACGTAATCGTGGAGCCGGCGCGGTTCACGACGACCCGAACCAGGCCCGTGTCGCACGACTCGCGCACCACTCCGTTGGTGATCGAGTACGACCCGACATAGGTGTTGGATCCGATCGACACGAAGCTGCGGCCGTTGCCGCAGACGCCGGGTCTCGCGGAGAAGGAGAACTGCACGGCGCCGTCGCCACCGGAGGAAACCCGGTCAGCGAGCTGCTGGGCACCGGCGGGTGCCGCCACGACGATGGAGGTGGCCACGCCGAGCGCGGCCGCGAAAGTCCGGAGAGGAATCATTTGTCGAGAATCTCGATGAGGAGCTTCTGGGTCCGCGGATCATCGCGGCGGGAGAGGACGTTGATTATCTGCACGCGGAGCTTGGGATCGTTCGTCCCGCGATAGATCGCGATGAGCTGGTCGACGGCCTCGGGTTCCTTGCGGGCGGCGAGGCTGGTGATGATCTGCGTCCGCAGCTCGAGCTCCGAGACTCCGCTGTAAAGCCCGCCGATCTCGGCCACGGTGGTCGTGGATGAGCGCGTGAGGGTCGACAGGGCGGCCCTGCGAAGCTGGACCGGCTCCGTCGTGTCGCGAACGAACGCCAGCATCCATCGCTGGTTGTCGGCATCCTTCAGACGTCCGATCGCCGTGAGCGCCTGCTCCTTCAACCGCCGGGTCTCGAGCTTCGGATAGACCGATCGCAGGTAGGCGCCGGCACCTGCGGAGTCGATACGGGTGAGCGTCGCCATCGCGTCACCGCGGATGCGCTCGGATACGTCCGTCTGCGCAATGAGCGTCCTGATAGCCTGGGGTCCGCGCGGGTTCTGTGACGATGACAGCGCGCGAATCGCCGATGCGTGGAGGGCCTCGTCCTTCGGCGAACGCAGGAGCTCCTCGAGCGCTGCCGAGCCGCGATCGCTGGGAACGGAAGCGAGCCAGCTCATCGCGGCGCGCCGGACCTCGATCGACGGGTCGTTCTTCATGACGTCGATCATGAGATCGGTCGTCGCCGCATCGGTGCTCTTCGTCATCAGCGTGATCGCCTGACGGCGGAGCGTCACCGAGCACTCGTCCCGGCGGGCGAGGACGCGCCGGAGGATCGGTGTGGTGGAATCGATGTTCATCCGGCTGAGGGCGTTCAGCGCCTCTATCCGGACGGCCATCTCGTCCTTGTTGCACGCCTGTCCCTGACGCGAAGCCGCGGTTGCGACCGCCTCGGCAGCGCTCTGGTCTCCGCGATTGGCGAGCTCTCCGCGAATGCGAGTCGGCAGGGCGGGGTCCGGATTGCCGTGATTCGGAAAGCGTGTCCGCTGCCGCTCCAGCACCTGGAGAGCGGCGCGGAGCTCGTTCTGGCCGCCGATGCGGTACAGCGAGAAAGCCTCGTAGTACATCACGGAAGGCGTGTAGCCCGATGTCGGGTACTTCTGAGAGAGAAGGCGGAAGGTCTCCGCTGCATTCCTGTACTGGCCGCGATTGAGCAGGTCGCGTGCGGCCCTGTACAGGGAATCTCCCGGATCCTGTGGAAGCCATGCTTCCGGCGCGGCTGCCTCGACGCTGGGAGCCCAGCGAAAGTCATGGTCGCCTGCAAGCGGCGTCGGGTAACTCTCGAAACGCCGGAGCGCTTCGCTCCATTCGGCAGGAAGTACCGGCGGCATCGGAGGCGTCGGAGGCATCGGAGCGATCGCTAGGGGCGCATCCATGTATCGATCTCTCAGCGAGCCGTGGACTTCGAGCTCGGCCATGCGCCGGGCCTCATGGATATCCACGCGTGCGTCTTCGAGCGAGCGCCGGAGCTCCTCGCGAAAGCCACTCTGTTCCATCATGTGTCGCGCTTCCTCCCGCTGGTAGCGGGCGTCCTCCATCACGCGCTCGATCTCCTCGCGCCGAAGTCCGAGCTCCAGGTGGGCGCGCAGATCATCGTCGTACAAGTGCCGGGGTGCGCGCGGAGCGATGAGATCGCCGACCTCGGGGAGGCGCGGTACCGCGGTGGGGGCCGGCGGCGCGGGTGCCACCGGCGGT
>JBGTMW010000612.1:0-7000 GCA_041743365.1 Gemmatimonadaceae bacterium | reverse complement strand
AGCTGCGCGCGAAGCAGCTCGCCGTACACCATCTGTGCCGGCATCCCCTTGAAGCCGATGACGAAGCGAGTGCCATTGGCGATGCCCGGAATGTCATGGGCGATGCGCACGCCGCCCCCGGTGCGCCGCCAGCCGACCGTCTCGAGCAGCTCCGCGGCGCGCGCCGTATCATGCGCCGGCATCGACAGGTCGGCTGCGTGTGCGAATCCGATCCTGGACGAGATCGGCGCGTCGGCCACGCGACCTTCGCCGAACAGCACACGCTCGAGGAACTGCGGACGATCGAGCGCATGGGCGATCGCGCGGCGAACCCGGATGTCGCGGAACCACGGCCTGTCGAGGTTGAATCCGAGCGTGGTGATGCAGTTGCTGCCTCCCGAGTTCACCGTGCCCTGAAGGAGACGGACGCGGGGATCGCGACGCAGCCGTTCGCGTTCGGGGCCGGGGACGGCGAACAGCCAGTCGACCTCGCCGGCCTCGAGTGCCATCACCTGCGTACCCGGTTCCGGGATGATCCGGAGCACCACACCGTCGAGGGGGGGTGGCCCCCTGAAGTAATCCCGGTTCGCCGCGTACCTGATCTCCCCGCTGGCTTCATAGGCCACGAACCGAAAAGGGCCCGTGCCGACCGGTGCCGTGTTCGCCGGATTGCGCAGCGGATCGGTTCCCGCGAATACATGTTTCGGCAATATCGGCGCCTCGCCGACGTCGAGCTGCTGAAGCAGGGGGGCGTATGGCTGGCGAAAGCGGAATACCACCGTGGAATCATCGGGGGTATCGATCTGAAGCAGCGACGGACCGAGCGATGCGCGAGTACGCGAGTGAAAGTTCAGAAGCAGTGAATCGAAGGTGAACTTCACGTCGGCGGAGGTGAAAGGCTGGCTGTCGTGCCACATGACGTTTCGGCGCAGGTGAAATCGATAGCGGGCACCGCCATCCAGCACCTCCCAGCGCTCCGCAAGCTCGGGATGCGGGCGGAGGCTGTCGTCGAGAGTCACCAGCCCGTTGTACAGCAGCCCGGCGGCTGTCTGCACGCTGCCATTGGTCGTGATCGCGGGGTTGAGATGCCCGGGATCGCTCCCAATGGCTGCGACCAGCGTTCGCTCGTCGCTCCCGAGCCGGTCGGTCGTGCACGCGGCGCTGTGCGTGAGCACGAGCATCAGCAGCCCGGTGCATGCGACTCGCGAGCGTCGAACCAGGATCATGGTAAGGCCCGAGGTGAGTGTGCGGTTAGGCGGGCGGTGCCCGCCCCAGCGCGCGTGTCCCGCCTAACCTCGCTCCCCGTATCGCTCGGCACCACCCTTGGATCCCGCTGGTTGCCGCTTGATTGACGCCCCCGGGCACGGCCTCGCATACTTGCCACACCCTGCAGGTCCCGATTGAATTCCTGACTCGACAGCTGGGATACTCTGCGTGGCCAGCGACAATCACCGCGATCCACTCACCCGGAACGAACAAGCCTACGCGGCGGGGGCGGTTTCTCCCTTGACTCGAGGCCGGATCACTGTCGCTCACCGGGAGACGGTGGCGAACTGGGCCAACCTCGTGACGGCAATTCGCACCGTAGTCGGCCTGGCGCTTTTCGCGGCGGCGGCCGTCGAGCAGGATGCGCGCCTGAACTACGCGGGGCTGGCCGTGTATTGGGTGTTGGACATCGTCGACGGTTTCCTGGCGAGGAAATTCAACCTTGAGACGCGACTCGGCGCGCAGTTCGACATTCTGGCGGACCGCCTGCTCATCTCGTTCTTTTATCTCAACTATCTGGCGAGCAACCCCAGCGCGGCGCCAACGGTCGCGCTGTTTCTGTTGCAGTTCATGATCCTCGATCAGTATCTGTCGAACCAGTTCCTGCGCTGGCCGATTCTGTCGCCCAACTATTTCAACCTGGTCGACGAGCTGATCTGGAAGCTGAACTGGTCGGTGCCGGGCAAGTTGTTCAACACCGGTCTGGTGACCGTCTTGCTGGTGCTGTTGCCGACGCAGATTCCGGCGCTCCTGGCGTCGGTGGTGTTGATTCTGCTCAAGCTGTTCTGCTGCCAGCGCGTGCTGAGACTCGCCGCACCTGAGCAGACATGGGAGCAGGAGAATGTCGAACACCGGGCGGCTCGAAGGTGAGTTGATGTTCCCTCACCTCGTGTCGCCCTGACGGCGCGCCTTGCGGATGAACCCCGCTCGAGGGCCCGCGCGTTGCCGCCCGGTGTTCGTGCCGTATACTCCTCCACCTCCGCCCCATTCACTAGTCCGAGGAAACACCGCTGGCACAGTCCCCGACCGCGCACGACCTCGCTCCCTGCGGCTGCGCCGTGCCCGGCACCGCGGATCCCTCCTTCTGCTACTGTGGCGTCGAGGATCTCCTGCGGATCATCCGCCGGCGCTACTCGCTGGCCATCCTCAATGCGATTCACGGCCGCAGCGGGGCGCGATATCAGGACATCGCGGCTTCCGTCCCGAACGCAAGCAGCTCGACCCTGGCCGAGACTCTCCATGCGCTCGAGCATGCGCAGCTGGTGAGACGAGCCTTCACGTCGGAGCCCGGCTCCTATCCGCTCTACACGCTCCTTCCCGCGGGGTCGAAGCTCCTCAGCCGCCTTCGACGTCTCCTCGACGAGGTGCAGGAACCCGACGGCTAGCACTTCGGTCGGCCGAAGTGCCATTGCGGCGGGCAGGGCGCGCTGTACCATAGTGTGAGGTGCCTTGGGCGGTGACCAGCGTCCGCTGTCGGCGGTGCGCGAGGCTTCTACGGGGGCGGGGGCATGCTCGAGCGGCGTGTGATCGCGGTCGAGGGGATGGTCCAGGGGGTCGGGTTTCGCCCCTTCGTTCACGGCTTGGCGACTGCGCTCGAGCTCCAGGGCTTCGTGCGCAACGACCCCACCGGAGTTCTCATCGATGTGCAGGGACTCCCCGCGTCGCTGGACCGCTTTGTCACGGACCTGACTTCATGCGCTCCCTCACTCGCGACAGTCGAGCGGGTTCACTCCCGGCCCGGCGTGGCCCGTCCGTACACCGGGTTCTCCATCCTGTCGAGCGAGGACCAACGACACACCGCGCGCGCTGTATGCGCACCCGCCGTCTCACCCGATGTGGCCACATGCGACGCGTGTCTCGCGGAGGTGCGCGATCCCGCGAACCGGCGGCACCGATATCCGTTCACGAACTGCACGGATTGCGGGCCGCGCTTCACGATCGTCCGGGATGTTCCGTACGATCGCCCGCGCACGACAATGGCGCGCTTCGCGATGTGCGAGCACTGCCGGCACGAGTACGAGAGCCCGAATGATCGGCGTTTCCACGCACAGCCGATCTCCTGCTGGGATTGCGGCCCGACACTGGTATTGCGAGCGCCCGCCGCCGGGGATCCTGTCGCGCATGAACGCGCCGCCCTGACCGCCGCCGCGGAGGCCCTGTTGCGGGGCGCCATCGTCGCGATAAAGGGCATCGGCGGCTATCACCTGGCATGCGACGCGACCCATGGAGCGACGGTCGCACGGCTGCGGACCCGCAAACGCCGGGATGCCAGGCCGCTCGCCATCATGGTCGCCGACGTCGAGCGTGCTCTCGAGACATCCATGGTGAGCGGCGCCGAAGCGGCGCTGCTGCGCTCTGCCGCGCGTCCGATCGTGCTGCTGCAGAAGCGCTACCCCTGCACCGTCGCGGACGAAGTCGCGCCAGGCAGCCGCGAGCTCGGCGTGATGCTTCCATACACGCCGCTACAGCACCTGCTGGTCGTCGCTGTGGGGCGACCGCTTGTGATGACCAGCGGCAATGCGGCAGATGAGCCGATCGCGTACGAGGACGCGGATGCGCTGGCGCGTCTGGGTGAGATATGCGATCTCGTGCTCACCCACGATCGCCCGATCGCGAGCCGCTGCGATGACAGCGTCATGCGGGTCGTTCGCGGGACGCCGGCGTTCGTGCGCCGCTCGCGTGGCCATGCCCCGCGCGCACTCACCATGCCCTTCGACTTCGAGCGTTCTGTGCTCGCTGTGGGCGGTCATCTCAAGAACGCGTTCTGTCTGGGCGCCGGACGGCGCGCGCTGCTGTCACACCACCTCGGCGACCTCGACCACCCTGCTGCATCGGCCGCGCTGCGCACCGGCATCGATCACTACTGCCGGCTCTTCGGGATCCGGCCTGAGGTCATCGCGCACGACCTCCACCCCGACTACCGGTCGACGCGCGTTGCCGACTCGCTCGATGTGACCGAGCGCATCGCCGTGCAGCATCATCATGCCCACGTCGCGTCGTGCATGGCGGAACATGGCGTGACGGAGCCTGTGATCGGTGTCGCGTTCGACGGCGCCGGGCTCGGCAGTGATGGCGCCATCTGGGGAGGCGAGTTTCTCGTCGTCGAAGGCGATCGCGCCGATCGCATGGCTCACCTTGCTTACGTCCCTCTCCCGGGTGGCGACGCCTGCGCACGCGAGCCGTGGCGCGCCGCGGCCACGCACCTGGCGAATGCCTACGGCGATGCGCTGGACGATCTGCCCCTGCCGCTCGTCGATCGCGTTGGCGCAGCGCGCTGGTCGATGATCCGCCGAATGATCGCCCGGCACGTCGCCTCGCCGCCCACGTCGAGCGCGGGCCGGCTTTTCGATGCGGTCGCGGCGATCGTCGGTTTACAGGACACCTCCCGGTTCGAGGGACAGGCCGCGATGGCGGTGGAAGCGGCTGCTGATCGCTCGACCGACGCGACGTATCCGATCGAGCACCGTGCAACCGATGAAGGCTGGATCATCGAGACGGCGCCGCTCGTTCGCGATATCGTAGCCGACAGCCTCGCGGGGATCTCGATCGCCGAGATCGCGGGCGCGTTCCACAACGCGCTCCGCACCCTCATCGTCGAGACGGTCGCTCTCGTAGCGCAGCGCACAGGCATTCGTCGAGTCGCCCTGACCGGGGGAGTGTTCCAGAATGCGCTTCTCACCGAGCGGACGACGATCGCGCTCGAGCGTCGCGGCTTCGACGTCCTGCTGCATCGCCAGGTCCCGAGCAATGATGGCGGGCTCGCCCTCGGCCAGGCATACGTGGCGGCGTTCGCGCTTCGGCGCTCGCAGGAGGCCTGACCCCGATGTGCCTCGGCATTCCCGGACAGATCGTCGAGTTCATGGATCAGACTCGGCAGCTCGCGAAGGCAGAGGTGTCGGGGGTCCGCCGTACGATCAACGTCGGGCTCGTCCTGCCCGATGGCCTTCGGGAAGGCGACTGGGTGCTGATACACGTCGGCTTCGCGCTCAGCATCATCGATGAGGATGAAGCGCGCCGTACAACCGAGTTCCTGACGCAGTTGGGCGAGGGCTACGTGGACGAGCTGCGCCAGATCTCCGAGAGCCGAATCGAATGACGGGCATCGTGACTCCTGGCAGCATTGCGCCGGTGCGCGCACGCATGCGAGCCCTCGCCGAACGGCGTTTCGCGGCCAGCAGGGACGTACCTGCGCGTTTCTTCGAAACGAACGCGGATGCGATCTCCCGCGCATGTCTCGAGATGGCGCGCCGCTTTCAGCGCGGCGGGCGATTACTCGTTCTGGGTGACGGGGCCGCTACCACCGACGCCCAGCATGTCGCGGTGGAATTCGTCCACCCGATCATCGTCGGGAAGCGCGCCCTCCCTGCTCTCTCGCTCGGAAGCGTCGCGGCGCCAGGCTCCTTGCTGACCGCGCCAGTTGCCGGCGGCCCTGGATTCCAGCGCACGCTCGAGATTCTCGGACGTGAAAGCGACATCGCGCTCGGAATCGCGGGGTTGTCATCCCGCTCGATGGCCGGCGCGTTGCAGAGTGCACGCCAGATGGGCATGCTCACACTCGCGCTTGGCGGAGAGGGCGACCATGCCGCGACGTCCGTCGCAGAATTGCTCTTCACAGTACCCTCCTCCGATCCAATGCTCATCCAGGAGGTGCACGAAATGCTGTATCACGTGCTCTGGGAGCTGGTTCACGTCTTTCTCGACCAGGGAGCGACCGGGTGACGGAGTCCACGGCTCCCGAGCGCACAGCGATGAAGACCTGTGACCCGGTCGATCCCGGGGGGTGCGCGCTTTGCGGAGACGAGGCGCTGCCGGCCCGAGTCATCGAGGTCAGGAGTGCGCTCGGCGTGGCGACCGTCGCGATGCTCGCGACGGGCATCGCGGCGTCCGCCGCTGCCTCCACGCTGGACGTGGCACTCGACCTCGTCGACGGAGTCGGCGTCGGCGACGTGGTGCTCGTGCATCAGGGCTTTGTCATCAGCCGGATGGACGTCCGATGACCCGCAAGGACCGTGATTTCGAACGGGAGCTCTATCCCTTTCTACAGAACGACACTCCGCGCGCGGGCTCGCTCGATGCTCTGCTCGCCGAAGTCCGGCGCTCGACGGTACAGAAATGTCGCGAGACGGTCGAGTTGCGTGGGCGGATCCATGCCGAGTACGCCGAGACCCTGCTCGATGCCGCGGAGGCCATGGCCGCGGCGTTCGCGCGCGGCGGAAAGCTGCTCGCCTTCGGAAACGGCGGGAGCGCGACCGACGCTGCTGATGCGGTCGCCGATTGCCTTGTTCCACCGAACGAGGAATGGCCGCCGCTTCCAGCCCTCTCCCTCGTGGGGGACACGGCGATCGTCACGGCGCTCGCCAATGATGTCGGCATCGAGAACGTGTTTTCTCGCCAGATCATCGCGTACGCCGAGCGTGGAGATATTGCGCTTGGATTCTCGACGAGCGGCGATTCGGCGAGCGTCGTGACCGCGCTTGCCGAAGCGAAGCGCCGCGTGGGGACGAGGTGCGGGGTAGCGAAGGAACGGAGCGCGGCCGGGGGGGCCGGGGGCGGTGGAGGAACGGGCGGAGAGAGGCGCAGAAAGTCGAACGTGAAAGGGAGCGGGAGGTGGCGCGGGAACGGGCTAGGGGGCTGGGATGGGGGCGGTAGAGAGGCCAGGCTGCAGGCGGGTCGGATGGCCGCGCAGCGGCGATCGGGCCGGGTTCACAATTTCTAAAGCATGACAGGCGAATGTGGCGGCTAAGTGCCGGGTAGG
>JBGTMW010000611.1:0-7020 GCA_041743365.1 Gemmatimonadaceae bacterium | reverse complement strand
CGTGCGCCGAACTCCGAGACAGTTGTCGCAGCCGTCGCATGTCGGGCGCGCGGCGGCGTCCCCGAAATATCTGAGGACGAACGCGCGGCGGCAACCGCGGGTGTACGCATATCCCTGCATCGCGTCGAGCTTCGCGATGTCGTTCTTGCGGCGCCGGTCGATCGCGGTCCAGTCCACGCGGAAGTGCGTTAGCGGAGCGCGGGGATCGGCGAGTCTGGGTCCTCCGTCCGGGCGCTCGAAGGTGAGGAACTGGCGGGACTGCAGTCGCTCTAGCAGCGGGAGCGCACCTGCGGTGCCTGCGAGCCCGGGAGGCAGCGCATCGAGGTTGATCACCGCTCCCTCGCTCAACTGGGCGCCTGCCGCGCGCCACAGCGCTCGAAGGAGGCCGAGCTCCCGCTCCTGGTCCGCACGAATCTCACGCCTGATGCGGTCCGGGGTCGCGAGCAGTCGTACCAGCACGCGGGCGCTCTGGTCGGTTTGCAGGAGCAGCGCTCCGGCGCGAGCCAGCACCCGCATTACCGACTCCACATCACGGGCCGAGATTTTTGCGCCGGCGCCCGATGCGATCTTCTCCGCGGAGAAGGACGTCAGGCGGCCATCCTTCGTCGCGTTCCTGCGCAGCGTCTCGTAGACCTTCTCGACCACCGCACGTTCGGGATAGGTGCCCTTGATGAAGAACTCGTGGGTGAACCGGTCGGGAAAGGCGTGAAGGAGAAAGCAGTCGGAATGGAGACCATCGCGGCCGGCGCGACCCGCCTCCTGGTAGTACGCCTCGAGCGTTCCGGGCATCGCGTGGTGAATGACGAGGCGCACGTTCGGCTTGTCGATGCCCATGCCGAATGCATTGGTTGCGACGATCGCGCGAACCCGCTCCCCCATGAACGCGTCCTGCACCTCGTGGCGATGGCTGTCATCGAGACCGGCGTGATAGGCCGCGGCGCGTATCTTCGCGCGCTCGAGCACGGCCGATACGCGCTCGACCGTCTTGCGCGTCGCGGCGTAGACCACGGCGAGGCCGTCATGCTTTGCCAGGGCATCGATCAGCGCGGCATCCTTGTCGCGGTCCGTCGCGCTCGGGATCACGTGGTAGTGCAGGTTTCGCCTGTCGAATCCCGTGACTATGGTGGCCGGATCGCGGAGGCCGAGCTGGCGCGCAATGTCGCGCCGGACCTCGGGCGTCGCCGTCGCGGTGAGAGCGATGGTGGGTGGAGTGCCAAGCTTTTCGCGGACGGCTCCCATGCGGAGATAGCTCGGCCGGAAGTCGTGACCCCATTCGCTGATGCAATGCGCCTCGTCCACGGCGAGCAGCGAGACTCCCATCGCACGCAGACGCTCTGCCGTCGACCCGGCGTCGAACCGCTCGGGCGCGACGTACAGCAGCTTGATCTCACCGCGCTGCGCGCGCGCGAGACGGTCGCTGACCTGGCCGCTCGTGAGGGTGCTGTTGATGAACGCCGCCGGAAGCCTGCGCGCTTCCAGCGCATCGACCTGATCCTTCATCAGGGAGATGAGCGGCGAGACGACCACCGTGAGGCCGGGGAGGAGCAGCGCGGGGACCTGGTAGCAGAGGGATTTTCCTCCGCCGGTGGGCAGCACCACGAGAGTATCTCGCCCCGAGAGCACCGCCTCGACGGCCTGCGCCTGGCCAGCGCGGAAATCCGGGTATCCGAAAGTGTCCCGGAGCGTCGTGCGGGCGCGATCGATGGTGATACCGGTCATGTGAACAACGTCACCGCGTGTCGGCGGCACGCATCATCGGTGCATCACCCATCGAATCGTTCCATGGCATCGCGGGCTGGGCTCAGACCGCGCGCGCGAAGTGGCCGCGCGTAAACGCGCCACCGACGATCTCGCGCACCCGCGCGAGGTCCACGCGTCCGCCGCGCGCGACCGACTCCAGCGATTCGCGATACCGGCTCACGATCTCCGCGACGGGCTCTCCGGGGACGTTGAAGAGCAGTCGGTAGGAGCGGATCCCGGCGTGCCAGAGCCTGGGAAGGAACTCGGAGCCATCGATGGGTCGCGAGTGGAGCAGCCTGTTGCGGCATGCCGCGTCAGTGGCGACCGCAAACTCGTAGCCGGCGGGATCCGTCAACCGGACATCGGGATGGTCGCGCACGCAGAGGTCGCGGCAGGTGGTCGGCTCGCGGTCGAATGCAGCGGAGAGCACGCAGTGCTCGATCGTCATTCCCTCGGGACGCCCGTACGCCACGACCTCGAATCGTGATCCTTCCCATGGCGCCACCACCCCTGTGATTTCCTCCGTCGTCAATTCGATGGACACGGTCACCCGCGACGCTCCTACGCGAAAGAGCTCGGCCGCCGTATGCTGGTTGAAGCAGTTCACTCCATAGTCCGCGACGATGTCGCGGCCGGATCGACCCAGCTTTGCGACGAGGCCGACATGACCCGAGAGGAGTGGAAGTCCCAGAGCGAGCCACCTGTCCAGCTTTCCAGCCTCGGTGGGACGGACGATCGTCGGCGTGCGAAGGCGCAGCGTGACGCCGCGCGCCGCGAGCTCCGTCGCGAGCTTTCCCACACGAGTGGGTATCGGTGCCGGGTGACGCAGGAATGGATCGAAGACGATCTCTGTGGCGCCGGCATCGGCGGCGGTTCGGGCGTCGGCCTCCGTGAAGACTTCGGCAGAGAGTCCGAACTCGGCGGCCGTCGGAGTCGTACCGGGACTCGCGTTCGTTCCCGCTCCGATGATCGATGCGACGACATCGGTGAGCGCGGCCGCGATGTGCAGGCCGACGGTGCCATCATCCACTTCGGCGATGGCGTGGGCGATCGCCTCGCCACGGGCCTTTGCCTGGTATGCGTGAACCCCCTCGAGCTGGGATGACAGCTCCGCGACGATCTCCTGCCGGAGGCGATTGAGCTCGCTCACGGGAATGAAGAGGTCGCGGGCAAGGCCCGCATCGTCGAGGTTGCCGAGCACGAAGGGAGATTCCCCGAGCCGTCCGAGCTGCTCGCGAAGCTGCGCCTGGTCGAGCGAACGCCTCGTTGCGGGCACCAGCGCGATCACGCCCCGCACAGTGGTGGACGCATCCCCCGCGCTCGCGATGATCTTGAGAGGCGAACCGGCGGAGCCGAACACCCTGAGATCGAGTCGCATGCGCTTGCGCTGAAGCTCTGCCGGCATCGCGGCGAAGCTCGCGCGCGCTCCCGCGAGCAGCGCTGCGTGCGATGTTCGACGAACGATCCATCCCTGCGGTACGGACGTGCGCGTGCGGATCGCCTGCCGAACGCGACGGTCGCCAGCCGAGATGGTGCGGACCATCTCGACCGAGAAGCCGGGGCCTTCGCCCCTGCCATCGGCCCGGGTGAATCCGATCCCGTCACCGGGGAGCAGCGCTTCGCTCACCTCGACGATCAGCTCCTCCCCTTCCCGCCCGACGACTTCGCCGAGCACCACGCCCCGATTGTCCGGATGTGACCGCGTGACGTACTCGCGTCCGGCGCGCCCGCCGTACATCCCGCCGGTGAAGCCGCGGCTGAATATCTGAACGAGCGGCCCGATTTCCTCCACGGTGGGCGCCGGGGGTTCGCCACGGCCGAGGCGATCGAGCCACTCGCGATAGCTGCGCGTCACCACGGCGACGTACTCGGGCTTTTTCTTCCTCCCTTCGACCTTCAGGCACCCCACGCCCGCGTCTGCGATCCCGGCGAGATGCTCTCCTGCGGCCAGGTCCTTCGCCGAGATCAGGTAGCCCGAATCGAGCTCGCGCCCGGTGCGCACGTCGGTGAGGTGATAATCCTTCCTGCACGACTGTGCGCACGAGCCGCGGTTGGCGCTACGCTCGGAGATCATTCCGGACATGTAGCACTGCCCGGAGTAGGAGATGCAGAGCGCTCCGTGGACGAAAGTCTCGAGACCGATTCCGGGAGCGGCGTCGCGGATGGCGCGGATGTCCTCGAGCGAGTTTTCGCGGGCGAGCACGATCCGATCAACCCCGAGGTCCCGCATCAGGGCGGCGCCGGACGCATCATGCACGGTCATCTGCGTCGAGCCGTGAATCTCGAATCCGGGGTAGACGCGATGGATCAGGCGCACGACCCCGATGTCCTGAACGATCGCTGCATCCACCCCGCGATCGATGGCCTCGCCGAGGAGCTCGAGAGCCGCCCCGAGCTCCGCTGGCTTGACGAGCGTGTTGAGCGTCAGGTAGATCCGCCGGCCGCGTTCGTGGGCGATCCGGCATGCCTCGCCGACCTCGTCCATGGTGAGCTGGGCGCCCTCGTCGCGGGCATTGAAGCGCTCGGCGCCGAGGTAGACGGCGTCGGCGCCGTTGGCGATGGCGGCCCGGACGGCATCGAGGGAGCCGGCGGGGGCGAGGAGCTCGGGGGTGGATCGGCGGGAAATCACGCCCGAAAGTTAACCGATCCGGGAGGGCGGTGCAGAGTTGGTTCAGAGGGTTGGGCGTCCAACGCCTATCGTCAAACGGCGTCAACGGCGCCAACGGCGTTCACGGCGACATCGGTTAGAACAGAAGGGCGTTATGGGTACGTCTGCGACTTCGTTAACGGTCAACGGCGTTCACGGGTTTGACGGCGTTGACCGTTCGGCGACGTTGACCGTTCTTACACGGTCGACTGCGCTTTGGATCAAAGGCGGTTGACGCCACAGGGGTGTGGTCGCTCGCGTGGCCCGTGAAAGCCCGGTTCCGGGCCACCATTCCCGTTCGACGTTCTGAGCCGCTTCAGCGATCGATCTTGCTGCGCCCCGTGAACCTCAGGACTACCGCAGCGGCGAGCATCGCTATCCCAACCCACTGAACGATCGGCTGCTCCGACCTGATCCCGTATCCCCAGATGATGAGGCCGGACGCGGCGAGCATCAGCTTGAGCCCGGACACCGGTGTCATTGTCGCTCGCGCGAGGTGAAGCGCTTCACGCCTTCGCGAAAGTCCTCCGTCGACCTGGCTTCGACGTTGGTCTTGGCGCCGAGCGCGATGCCCTCGCGGAAGTCAAGCGTATCGAGGGAGTAGAACAGACGCTTCGTGATGCCCATCGCGGTCGGGGGCGAGGCCGCGAGCTCCTGGATGATCGTTTCAACCTCCGAATCGAAGGTCTCGCCGGGGATCACGCGCGAAACCAGGCCCATCGAGAGCGCTTCGCTCGCCGGGATTCGGCGGCCCGTGGCGACGAGATCGAACGCGCGCTTCTCCCCCACCGTGCGGCGAAGCATCGTCATCACCATCGCGGGAACGAAGCCAACGCGGACCTCGGGATATCCGAAGGTCGCGTCCGAATGCGCCAGCACGATGTCGCACGCCGTTGCGAGTCCCGCCCCGCCGGCTAGCGCGCGGCCGCGAACGACGCCCACCACGGGCTTCGGAATGGTGCGCATCGTGATGAAGACCTTCCCGAGCGCCTGGGCATCAAGGAGATGTGCCTTGAGTCCCTCGGCGAGCATCTCCTCCAGCGCCTGAAGGTCAGCACCGGCGCAGAAGTCCTCGCCCTTCGCGCTCAGGACGATGACGCGCACGGCCGGGTCTGCGCCGAACCGGTCCAGGGCGGCCTGAAGCTCCTCGGCGGTCTGGCGATCGAGGGCATTCTTCTTTTCCGGACGGGAAAGCGCGATCGATCCGATCGCTCCCTTCGCGTCCGCGACTATCCGCGTCATGGAGCCTCGGGCAGGCCGAGCTTGCGCGCCTCGGCATCCGGAATGTCGATGGTCATCCGGAGCAGTGCGGTCGAGAAGACCTTTCCCTGGGCATCGGTCTTGAGCGAAAGAGTTCCGCCGCCGTCGAGGGCGCCGTGCAGCAGAAAGTTCAGTGCCGACAGGTTTGGAAGCTCGAACCTCTCGACGTCACCCTCGATCATGCCGCGAAAGTGATCCACGACCCGCTTCTTCGTGACGTGGCGCTCGAGAAGCGGATACCATTTCGGATCGATCGCAATGAGACCGACGTTGGCGGTGTCACCCTTGTCGCCCGAGCGGGCGTGCGCGATGTCGAGCAGGCGGACTTTCACGTGACGATCTCGACGGCGGTGGTGACGACGCGCTTGTCGATCAGCGCTGGCCAATAGGCCACGATCTCCTCGACCTTCGGACGGCCGCCCGCGAAACCAGTGACGCTCGGTGGGCCGTTGAGCACGAGCGGAGCGATCTCCCGCGTGAATCGCTCGACCTGCGCCCGATCCCCGGACCTGACGCCGATGCGAAGCTGGACTTCGGGAAGGTCGGGCGACGCGCCGGCCAGCGCACCGTGGGTCGCCGACGCGCCAACGAACTCGGTCAGGATCTTGTCGAATCGGAGCCCGAGCCGGTCGAGACGTTCACGCAGTATGCGGTCGGCGAGCTGGGCCTTCTCGAGAGCATCGGGCCAGGAGTAGACGAGCGTGCCGACCGACTTGAATCCGGCACGATACGCGATCGACACCTTGAGCTTGTCGGTCGCCGGCGCACCCCTGATCCCGGTGACCCGCACGCGGTCCTTCCCATCGTCTGCAAGGCGGATGGATGTGAAGTCGGCCACGACATCGGGCGTGATGTACGCGTGCGGGTCGCCCATCTCGTAGACGAGCTGCTCGGTGACGGTTCGGACCGAGATCCGGCCGCCGGTGCCGGGATGCTTCGTGATGGCGAAGGACCCATCGGCAGTGGCTTCCACGATCGGATAGCCGACGTTCGCGAGATCCGGGATCGAGCGCCAATCGTACAGACAGTTGCCACCCGAGCACTGGGCACCGCACTCGATGATGTGGCCGGCTATGATCCCCGCCGCAAGCCGGTCCCAGTCATCGGCGGCCCAACCGAACTCGTGGCGAAGAGGCGCCATCGTGAGCGCCGTATCGGTGGACCGCCCGGTAATGACCACCTGGGCTCCCTGTGCGAGCGCCGCGACGATCGGCTCCGATCCTATGTAGGCATTGGCGGCAAGGACGCGCTCGCGAACGGTGGACAGGGGATCCCCGGTGTCCATGTTGGCCAGTGCGTGACCGGATTCCACGAGCTCATCGATGCGGGGCAGCAGGTCGTCGCCGGTGACCACGCCGATCCGGAGGCGCGTG
>JBGTMW010000610.1:0-2856 GCA_041743365.1 Gemmatimonadaceae bacterium | reverse complement strand
TGGACGGCGCTCGACGCCGCGGGGCGGCCTGCTCGAAGGCATATGCGAGCGCGACCAGGCGTGCATCCGCCCACGGGCGTCCGATCAGCTCGATCCCGACCGGCATTCCGTTCGCGGTGAACCCCGCCGGAGCGCTCAGAGCGGGAAGGCCCGACTGCGCCGCCAGCGCGCAGGTGGTCCCGACCTGCGGCTCGCCTACGAAGGTCGGCGGCTGGCGCATCGTCGGGTAGACGAGTGCATCGAGCTGCAGGCTGTCGAGAATCGAGATGATTCGCCGCTGGATCGTCGAGCGCTTGGCGAGCGCAGCGCGGTATTCGTCGCTGTCGCGCGTCCTGACGGCAGCCCGGCGCTCGAACGTCGCCTTGAGGGCGTCGTGATGCAGGCCGCGCGCGAGGATCTCGGTGAGCGATGCCACGCCCGCCCCCGGATGCGCAGCGAGGTAGTCCATCAGATCGAGGTTGAACTCGTGGTTGATGACGCTCGAGCCGGCCATCAGGCTCTCGAATCCCGGAATGTTCACCTCGACGATCTCCGCTCCGCTCGCCTGCATCGCCCGGGTCGCGGCTCGCACCGTGTCGGCAATCTCGCGATCGGTGTCGCTGAGGTAGTTGGTCAGGATTCCGAGGCGGGCCCCGCGGAGAGCGCCAGCCGAAAGGGAATCGACGAAGCGGGGGAGTGGTCGGCTGTTCTGCACCGCCGTGCCGGGATCGTTCTCATCGGCGCCAATGGTGACATCCAGCGCGATGGCGAGATCGGTGACCGTTCGAGCGAGCGGGCCGGCGATGTCCTGGCTGTGCGCCAGCGGCATGACGCCCGCACCGCTGACCATGCCCTGCGTCGGCCGCAGCCCCACGAGGTTGTTGTATGCTGCGGGGATTCGGATCGAGCCACAGGTGTCGGATCCCCAGCCCAACGCGGCGAAGCTCGCCGCCACCGCGGCGGCGGTTCCACCGCTGGAGCCACCGGGACAGCGTCGCGGGTCGTAGGGATTCCTGGTCTGGCCGCCGAGTGAGCTGATCGAGGTGATGCCGGCCGCGAGCTCGTGCATGTTCGACTGTCCGAGCACTATCGCGCCCGCGGCGCGGAGCTTCGCGACGACGAACGCATCCCTGCCCGGGACATTTCCGGCGAGGGCGAGAGAGCCGCCACTCGTCACGAGGCCGGCGACGTCGAAGTTGTCCTTGAGGATGATCGGAATCCCGTGCAGCGGCCCGCGCACGGTACCGCGACGACGCTCGGCGTCGAGCGCGGCGGCCTCCGTCCGTGCGCGAGGGTCGAGCCGGATGATCGCATTGAGAGCGGGACCGTCTCCATCGTATGCGGCGATGCGCGCGAGATACGCATCGACCAACTCCACCGACGTGAGCCGCCCCTGCGCCATCGCCGCCTGGAGCTGTGCAACGGTTGCTTCGTGCACCTCGACGACGGAGGTGCGGCGCGTCGTCTGCGCCGATAGCGCGGGAACGAGAAGGATCGCGGCGAGCGTCGCGGTGGCGAGGCGGCGATTACCGCCCCGCACCATTGCGGCGCTTCGAGTCATTCGGGTGTTCTCGTGGCCGAGAACATCCTCGCGCGAGCCAGTGTCAGAACCCCGCCTCCGCCTTCACCTGCGGACCCTTCGTGCTGTACCGGTCGAACCAGCTCCGAAGATAGAGCTGTGACCGCATGTAGTTCGACGGCCGCGAGCTCGTGCCGTGCCACTCGTCGTTGAACCGGATCATCGCGGTCGGGACCTTCCGGATCTTGAGCGCCTGGTAGAACTCCTCCGTCTGCGAGATCGGCGTACGCAGGTCCATCACTCCGGTCATCAGCATCGTCGGAGTCTTCACGTTGCCGACGTACATGAGCGGCGACCGGCGCAGATGCTCGGCCGGATCCTCCCACGGGAGCTTCTCGAAGTTTCGGTACCAGCTCGCGCCGTCCGTGGTGCCGACGAAGCTCATCCAGTTGATCACCGGGCAGTTCGCGGATGCCGCGGCGAAGCGGTCGGTCTTCCCGACGATCCAGGCTGTGAGCACGCCGCCGCCCGAGCAGCCGTAGACGAACATGTTGCGCGTGTCGATGTAGCCGCGGCCAATGACCGAGTCCACGCCGGCCATGAGGTCGTCGTAGTCCTTTCCGGGATACGCGTTCTTGATCGCGTTGCCGAACGCGCTTCCGTAGCCGGTGCTCCCGCGCGGGTTCGTGTAGAGAACGACGTAGTCGTTCGCCGCGTGCTCCTGCCAGGCGAAGTTGAACGCGACGTTGTACATCGAGTGCGGGCCGCCGTGGATCGAGAGCATCAGCGGATACTTCCTGGACGGATCGAAGTCGGGCGGCTTGATGATCCACCCCTGGATGCGGTAGTCATCTACCGACCGATACCAGATCTCCTCGACCGCGCCGAGCTTGCGGCCCTCGAGGATGTCGTCGTTGACGGTGGTGAGCTGCTTCGGCTCCGGCGCACGCAGGGTGAACGCGACGATGTCGCTCGGCTTCTGCGACGTGCTCCGGACTCCCACCACCTGGCCATTCCGCGCAATGTCGGTGACGGTCAGCACCTGTGTGCCGCGGGTGACGGGGCGTACGTCCCCGCCGAGCGAGGCGAAGTACAGGTTGCGGGACCCTTCGCTGTCGGCGTTGAAGTAGATGCCGCTGCCGTCCGGGGCCCACTGCATGCCCGAGGGAGAACGGTCGAAGGTCGCGTTGATGACGCGCGGCGACGAGCCGTCGGCATTCATGACATGGAGCTTCGTGTCGATCCAGGTCGCGTCGGTCGAGTCATGGCCCGTGTACGCGATCAGCCGGCCATCGGGCGAGATGGCCGGGTTGTTGTCCGGGCCGTTGCGATTGGTGAGCTGGCGTATCGCACCGGTG
>JBGTMW010000609.1:0-4136 GCA_041743365.1 Gemmatimonadaceae bacterium | reverse complement strand
CAGCACCATGTGCCGCGCGGCCTCCTCGGTGTACGGGAGGCCGCGATCGCGGTCGCGATCGCGTCGGCGCTCTTCATCGCCGCGGCCTGGCAGCTCAACCCGTTGTGCCTGATGCTCGCACCGGTAGCGCTCGGCTGGATCTTCCTGTACAGCTACACCAAGCGGTTCACGCGCTGGTCGCACCTCGTGCTGGGTGCGGGGCTCGCGATCGCACCCGTGGGCGGCTATCTGGCGGTCGCCGGCGTGTGGAGCACGCCCTGGTGGATGCTGGTGGCGCTCGCGACGGGAGTGATGGCGTGGGTAGGCGGCTTCGACATTCTGTACGCGCTCCAGGATGTCTCATTCGACCGCGACGAAGGCCTCCATTCCGTGCCCGCCGCCGTAGGCGAGGCACGCGCGCTTGGAATCGCGCGCGCGCTGCACGCGCTTTCCGTGGTGGGGCTCGCAGCAGCCGGGTGGGCGGCGGGGACTGGCTGGATCTACGCGGCCGGAGTCGTCGTCGCAGCTGCGCTGCTGATATACGAGCACTCGCTCGTGCACGTCACTGACCTTTCGCGCCTCGACGCGGCGTTCTTCACGATGAACGGCGTCATCAGCCTCGCCTTCCTCGGATTCGTTCTGGCCGAGCGGCTGACCCGGTGAGCCCGCTGCGCCCGATCGTCCTCGCCATGACGGGCGCCTCCGGTGCGCCGTACGCGGTGCGCCTTCTGGGCGCGTTGGTCGATGCGCAGCGCCCTGTATCGCTGATAGTGTCGTCCCATGGCTGGCGTCTTCTCGGCACGGAGGTCGCCATCGGTGATGCCGCCGCGCTGCGCTCCGCTGTAGGTGCGGCGGGATGGGATCGTCACGTCACGCTTCACGACAACTCGGACCGCGGGGCGGCGCCCGCTTCGGGGTCGGCGCTCACCGATGGAATGGTGATCTGTCCGTGCTCGATGGGAACACTGTCGGCCGTGAGCATTGGCGCATCGCGGTCTCTCATCGAGCGTGCGGCGGATGTCACGTTGAAGGAGCGGAGACGGCTGGTGCTCGTGCCCCGCGAGACACCGCTCAGCGCGATCCATCTCCAGAACATGCTGCGGCTGAGCAGGGCGGGGGCGGTGATCCTCCCGGCCTCGCCGGGCTTCTACAATCGTCCTCGCGCGATCGACGATCTCGTGGACTTCGTGGTCGCGCGCGTACTCGACCAGCTCGGCGTGCAGCATCATCTCGGCGCTCGCTGGAAGACGGAGATCGATCCGCGTATCGCCGACGATGCCGCCGACTAGGGAACGGCAGCACGTCGTCGGGCTGATTTCCGACACGCATGGCCAGCTCCGCCCCGATGTCTTCACGGCTCTCGCCGGCGTCGAAGTGATCCTTCACGCCGGCGATGTCGGCGGTGACGACATACTCGACGCACTCGGCGCGATAGCTCCAGTGCACGCGGTGTTCGGCAACACGGACTCGCCCTGGGATCCGCGGCTCTCGGATCAGATCGAGCGCGAGATCGGCGGCGTGATGATTCACGTGAGCCACGGCCACGAAGTCGGCAGCCCCACACCGAACAAGCTTCTCGCCGCATATTCGACGGCGGCCGTGATCGTGTACGGCCACACACACCGCGGGCTCATCGAGCGCAGGGGAGACCGTCTCGTGATCAATCCCGGTGCGGCTGGCCCGCGGCGCTTCGACCTGCTGCCCAGCGTCGCTCTGTTACGCCTTCAGGGCGGCGTCGCCGAAGCGGAAATCATCACGCTGAGGGCATGACCGCGGCCGCGGTCAGATCATCCGGAAGTGCGACGCCGGATAGAGGAAGTCATCCTCGCTGTCGTCGTTGATGCGATAGAACGCGCCGTCGGCCTCGACCGCCAGAAGCTCGTAGATTCGCCCGAGCGTCAGGTCGTGACAGCCGCCGGGCTCATCGCACCCGGGATATGTGAGCCATGGACTGAGGCTGATGCACTGCACCAGCGTCGTCGGTTGCCAGGTAGTCGCCATTGAAGCCCCAACATCGAGATTGCCGCACCGGACCAGCCGAATGAGGCGGTCTGCGGTCCACTGACGCTGAGGAATTGCAAGAGACTCGCCACATCCGCGATTTACGCTGTGCGACGCCGGGGCCAGTCCAGCGGTCCCTTCGTTCGGTCGAGCTCCTTCGGAAATCGGCGGAACCAGGAGGAGAGAAGGAGCAGCTCGTCGATCTCGTGAGGGGGGATGGCGGAGGTCACGCGCTCGATCGGTCGGAAGATGTCGTCCACCAGTTCCCGGATACGGCCGCGATCCTTGCGTGAGCGCGGGGCGGGCTCTTCCGCGCGCACCTGACCTCGTCGGATGAGGTACACGCGGTCGTCGCCGTCGAACCCCGGAACCGTATACACGAACGACAGCGTCTCGACAGCGAAGCGCAACCGTCCAAACTGCTCGCGAAGCAGCTCGAGGCGGTGCAGCTTGTCGCGAAGCGCCGCCGCCCGCTCGAACTCCAGGCGCAGGCTGCTCTCCTCCATGTCGGCTCGCAGCTGCGCCATCGGGCCGTCGCTCGAACCCTCGAGAAAATCCCGGGCGAGACGAACCCGCTCCATGTACTCTCGCTCGGAACAGGCGGCGACGCACGGACCCAGGCACTTCCGGATCTCGTGCCGTATGCAGCCAGGCGTGCGCGGCATGATCGAGAACAGCTCGGCCTGGTCGGCGAAAACCATCGACCGGTCGAGCGAGCAATCCCGCAGGCCCAGCGCATCGTTCAGCTCACGCACCGCCTCCGAGACACGCTGGGCGCCGTAGAAGGGGCCGTAATAGACCGAGGCGTCGTCGGAGCCACCTCCGCGCACGACGAGCAGCTTCGGCGCCGGGCCTCGCGTGACCTTGATGAACGAGTAGTGGCGCGCATCGCGCTTCATTGCGACGTTGAACCGCGGCCGAAACCTCTTGATCAGCCGCAGCTCGCGCAGCAGCGCCGCGAACTCGTTGGGCGTGTACTCCCAGTCGATCGCGTGCGCTTCGCGCAGCATCCGTCCGCCCTTCTCGGCCGGGTAGGCGCACCGGAAGTAGCTGAGCAGCCGCGTGCGCAGCTGCTTCGACTTGCCGACGTACAGCACCTCGCCGTCCGCCGCGAGCATGCGGTAGATGCCCGGCCGGTCGGCGGTGCCCGCCCTCACGGTCGCCCGCATTGCGGCGAGCTGCTCGTCGGAGGTCGGCTGCTGCCGGCCGGCCTTCAGGATTGACAATGGACGCAGAGCACGGTCGCGCGGCCATCGATCGCGTGGGTCGCGACGAGCCGCGATCGGCAGCGGTGGCAGCTCTCGCCCCCTCGCCCATAGACCGAGAGCCTCGCGGCAAATCCACCCGGCTCACCCCGAGAATCCCGGAAGTCCCGGAAGGTCGTGCCGCGCGCCGCTATCGCTTCCGTGAGAACGTCCACCACGCCCGCATGAAGCGCGGTGATCTCCGGCTCGCGAAGCGACCGGGCCGCGCGCGAGGGATCGACCCCAGCACGCCAGAGGGCCTCGTTCGCGTAGATGTTGCCGATCCCGGCGATGCGCCGCTGGTCCATTATCACCTTCTTGACCGGCTGTCTCGAGCCCCGAAGAAGGACCGATAGATGGGATGGGGTGAACGCATGGTCAAGTGGCTCGATGCCCAGAGCAGCGGACACCGCGGCGAATCGGGCAGGATTCATCAGTGTCACGGTGCCCAGGCGCCGAACGTCCCTGTAGACGATCGACCGCCCATCCCGAAGCCCGAACCTGACGGTAGCGTACGCAAGAGCGTCTGCGTCTAGCGTCCCGTCGTCGATCAGGAGCGCTCCGGTGAAACGGGGCTGCACCACTATTCTGTCGCCGCTGGAGAGATCCAGGATCACCAGCTTGGCGCGCCGCCAGCTCCTCGCGATCGCCGCTCCGCGAACTCTCTTCGCCAGGGTCCGGGCGGACACCCCACGTAGAACGTCGGGCCGGGCTACAGTTGTCCCTTCGATGACGGCGCCGCTGACGGTGCGGTCGAGGTCCCGCGCAATCGTCTCGGTTTCAGGAAGCTCCGGCATGCCGCGCGCTCTCCCGCCAGCCGATGTCCTCGCGGAACTGTCGGCCCGGGAACCGCACCCCGGACGCGGCATCGCGGCTGGCGTCCCGCGCCGCCTCGATCGTTTCGGCTACAGC
>JBGTMW010000608.1:0-2315 GCA_041743365.1 Gemmatimonadaceae bacterium | reverse complement strand
TCCGCGCCACGTCCCGCCAGTCCGCCCCTCCTCGGGGGACCGGAGGTCGCTCCGGCGTGACCGTCGGCGGACGATTCGCGCCCACCCGACCCGGAGCCGAGCGATGGAATCTCCGGGGCCGGGTGCTGGAGGTCGATCGTCCCCGGATTCTCGGCATCATCAACGTTACCCCCGACAGCTTCAGCGACGGGGGTAACTTTTTTTCGGCCGATGCGGCCGTCGCCCACGGGGAGCGGCTTCTAGCGGAAGGCGCGGACATCCTCGACGTCGGTGGCGAGTCCACCCGACCGCAGAACGCCCGGCCGGTCGATGCGCCGGAGGAGATACGTCGTGTGGTGCCGGTGGTCACGGCTCTTCGAAAGCGGCATCCGGACGCGGTCCTCTCGGTGGACACGGTCAAGGCCGACGTGGCGCAGGCGGCGCTCGACGCGGGCGCCGACATCGTTAACGACGTCTCGGGGCTGCGTCTCGACGTGCGGATGGGGGATGTTTGCGCGCGGGCGGGCGCAGGTGTCATCCTCATGCACTCCCGGGGAGGTGTGAGCGACATGGCGCGGTACGACCACGCGGTGTACGGCAACGACGTCACGGCGGACGTGCTGGCGGAGCTGGACGGCAGCCTCGCGGCAGCGGAGCGCGCCGGCGTGGCGATGGAGCACATCGCGCTCGATCCGGGGTTCGGCTTCGGGAAGCGCAGCGAGCATTCGTTGACGCTGCTTCGCGAGCTGCCGCGACTCGTGGCGCTCGGGCGGCCGGTGGTCGTAGGCGTCTCGCGGAAGCGTTTCATCGGGGAGCTCACGCGCGTGAGCGATCCCGCGCAGCGCGTACCGGGAACGATCGGTGCGAATCTCGTCGCGATGCTGCGCGGCGCCAGGCTCTTTCGTGTCCATGACGTCGCCGAGACTCGCCAGGCGCTCGATGTCGCCTGGGCGATTCTCCGCGACAACGCCGTCTGAGGTAACAGTGCTAGATCAGTTCCGGCTCGTCGACCCAGGTTGGAAGGACTTCCTCGAGATAGCCCTCGTCGGGTTCCTGCTGTACCGCGTGCTCCTGCTGCTCCACGGCACGCGCGCCGTGCAGATGCTGGTGGGAATCGTCGTGCTCGTGTTCACGTACGCCGTTGCGTACGGCCTCAAGTTCCCGATGATCACCTACCTGCTCGACAAGGTGTTCACCTACGGCGTGTTCGCGCTGCTCATCATCTTCCAGCCCGAGCTTCGCGCTGCGCTCGCGCACATCGGCCAGGCACGCGGCGTCGGGCGGTTTTTCCGGCGGATGGAAGTGAGCGAGGTCGCGGAGGAGATCGCGGATGCAGTGGAACGACTCAGCCGCTCGGGAATCGGGGCGATCATCGCGATCGAGCGGGAGACCAACCTGGGAGACTTTCTCCAATCGGGGTCGGAGATGCAGGCCAAGGTCTCGGCCGATCTTCTCGCAACGATATTCACGCCCTACTCCCCGCTGCACGACGGATCGGTCGTGATTCGCGGCGACACGATCATCGGAGCCGGCTGCATCCTGCCCCTGTCGCAGGAGCCGTTCGAGGATCGTTCCCTGGGCACCCGGCATCGCGCGGCGATCGGGCTGACAGAGGAGACGGATGCCCTCGTGATCGTCGTCTCGGAGGAGACGGCGACGATATCGGTCGCCAGCCACGGCCGGCTCACGCGCAACCTCACGCCAGCCCAGCTTCGCGACGTACTTACCGGACACACCGGGCGCACCACCGAGGCGCCGATACTCGAGCTGCAGTCGTAGTGCCGCCGGCCCCAGCCGGTGGCCTGCTCCGGCGCAGCCCGCCGACGGTCGTCGCATCGGTATTCGCCGGAGTGGCGCTTGCGATCCTCTACTCCGAAACCGCCGCCCCCGGTGTCACCTGGTGGGACGCGGGCGAGCTCATCGCCGCGGCGCATACCCTGGGAATCCCGCACCCGCCGGGCACGCCGCTTTACGTGCTGCTGGCGAACGTCTGGGCGAAGCTGCTCGGATTTCTCGAGCCCGCGCGCGCGGTGAACCTGCTGTCCGCAGCATGCACGGCGCTCGCCGCGTCGCTCTCGGCGGCGTATCTGGCTCGTGCGACACGGAGCACCGGCGTCGCGATCGCGGGCGCACTGTGCGCGGGGACGATGTCCACCGTCTGGCTGATTGCGACCGAGGCGGAGGCGTACGGAGTTTCGCTGCTGCTCGCGATGCTCGGCCTTTGGAGTGGGGAGCGCGCCGGCCGGACAGGCGATGCGCGAGCAGTTGCGCTCACGGCTTATCTCTTCGCGCTCGCCGCCCCGCTCCACGTCATTGCGCTGGTCGCGGGTCCGGCG
>JBGTMW010000607.1:0-3189 GCA_041743365.1 Gemmatimonadaceae bacterium | reverse complement strand
AGGCGAAGCTTGCGATCGAGAACGCCGGACTCGAGATGGGTCGCGTCGAGCTCGAGCACAGCGCCCGGCCCGCAGGCCAGGTGATCCGCGTCAGTCCGTCGTCCGGCCAGCAGGTTGCGCTGCCAGCGCGCGTGGATCTCGTGGTGAGCCGCGGCCCGGCGACGGCGGAGGTGCCGAGCCTCATCGGCCAGAGCCTCCCGCAGGCGCGGGGCCGTCTTCAGACGCTCGGGCTCCAGGTGGGGATCGTGGAGATCGATACCACCTCGATCGAGGTCGCCAACACGGTGATCAGCCAGGAGCCCGAGGCCGGGCAGGCCGTGGCTTCGGGGGCGATGGTGAAGCTCGTCATCTCCGGCCGGCGCCGATGATCGTTCGGATCGCCCCATCGATCCTCAGCGCGGACTTCGCACGGCTCGCCGACGAGATCCGAATGTGCGTTGACGCCGGCGCCGACATGATTCACATCGATGTCATGGATGGGCGCTTCGTTCCGAACCTGACCTTCGGCGCGAAGGTGATCGAGACGGTTCGACGGCTCACGGTGCTTCCACTCGATGTCCACCTGATGATCGTGGAGCCGGAAAACCACTTCGAGGCGTTCGCCGATGCCGGCGCGTCGATCATCACCATCCATGTCGAGACGTCGCCGCATCTGCACCGACAGCTGCATCGCATCAGGGAGCTCGGCTGCCTTGCGGGTGCGGTCATGAATCCCGCGACGCCGCTGGACACAGTGAGCGAGGTCGTCGGCGATCTTGATCTTCTGCTGATAATGTCCGTGAATCCGGGGTTCGGCGGTCAGGCGTTCATCCCCGCGTCGGTCGGCAAGGTGGAGCGGGCACGCCGGATGCTGGACGAAGCCCGCAGCGGCGCGATGCTCGAGGTCGACGGTGGAGTGGGCAGGGAGACGATCGCATCGCTGTACGGTGCAGGAGCCGATACCTTCGTCGCAGGCAACGCGATCTTTTCCGCAAGGGACCCCGGCGCGGAGATCGCCGCGCTGCGGCAGTGCTGCATGGAGGTCGCATGACGACACGCGGACAGTGGCTGGTTGTGCTGTCGATAGTCGCCCTTCTCGCGGGCGCACTGACGGTCGCTACGCTTGCGCTGGATGACGAGCTCTTCACCGTCCAGGCGGGGAGCCGCGCCCCCGATTTCCGTGCAATCACGCTGGATTCTCCTCCCGTGACGCGGACGCTCGCCGACTATCCGGGTGAGGTCGTCCTGCTCAACATCTGGGCGACGTGGTGCGGGCCCTGCGAAGCGGAGATGCCGAGCATGGAGCTCCTGCATCGGAGCTACGCGGACAGCGGGCTTCGGATCGTCGCGGTGAGCATCGACGAGCCCGGCAGCGACGCGACCATCCGCGAGTTCATCGAGCGCTACGAGCTCACGTTCGAGATCCTTCACGACCCGACGAAGAAGATCATCGACACCTATCGAACGGCAGGAGTGCCCGAGACCTTCGTCATTGGCCGAGACGGCGTCATCCGCCGGAAGACCTACGCGCAGGACTGGAACAGCCCGGCCAACCGTGCACTGATCGCGCAGCTGGTGCACGAAGGCCGGTCGGGCCCTAGCGGCCGCGGTGACGGTACCCGTCAGATTCCCATCGGCGGATCGTGAATGCCTGACAGTGGATCGAAGCCGCGGTTGCCGGTCACGCTCACCAGACGCATCCGTGGAGCATTCATGGACAGGCTCCCGGTGAAGGCTACGGCACTCTTCCTGTCGGCGGTGCTCTGGATGGTCGTCGCCGGCGAGGAGCCGTCGCAGGAGGCCGTGGACGTCAATCTCGACCTCGTGCTCGACAGCAGCCTCGTGCTCACGAGCGCGCGACCGGCGATCCGCGCACAGGTCATGGGATCGACGCGCGAGCTGTACAAGCTCTTCACGAGCCGCCCAACGATCCGCCGGGCTTTTGCCGGAGACGTCGCCGACAGCGTGACGGTCGAGCTGTCGCCGAGCGACGTGCAGCTCCCGCCGGGAGTGGATGCACGCGTCACCGCAGTCGAGCCGCGGACCTTCACGCTCCGCTTCGATTCGCTGCTCCAGCGCCGAATGCCGGTGAGGTCGGCCCTGCGCCTCACCGACGCGGAAGGTCGGATCCTGCTCTACGAGCCGCTGTTCGAGCCGGAAAGCGTCGTCGTCACCGGCCAGCGGAGCGTCGTACAGCAGCTCGAGTCGATCTCGACTGTGCGCCGGACGATCAGGGTGCGCGATACGATGTTCACGGTCGACGTCCTCCTGGACACCCTGCGACTCGGAGTCGATGTATCGCCCTTCGAGGTGCTCGCGAGAGTTCCGCCGCCGGCGAAAGGTCCGCCATGATGCGGATCCTCGGCATCGAAACCTCCTGCGATGAGACGTCGGCCGCCGTGCTCGAGGGTGCCGGCGACGAAGTCGCCGTCCGATCTCTCGTGATCCTCTCCCAGGATGTTCACCGCGTCTTTGGCGGCGTGGTCCCGGAGATCGCGTCGCGAGCGCACCTGACCAGCATCGTGCCCGTCGTCACGCGCGCGATCGCGGACGCCGCACTCGACCTCTCCGACATCGATGCGGTCGCGGTGACCAACGCACCCGGACTCGTCGGAGCACTGCTCGTGGGCGTGAGCTATGGAAAGGCGCTCGCCTTCGGGCGGCGCATTCCGCTGGTCGGCGTGCACCACATGGAGGGCCATCTCTTCGCGACTGCGCTGGAGCACCGCGAGGCCGTTCCGCCGTTCACCGCACTGCTCGTCTCCGGGGGTCACACGCTGCTGATCGATGCGGAGGCGTGGGGAAGCTACCGCCTTCTCGGCGCTACGCGCGATGACGCCGCCGGGGAGGCGTTCGACAAGGTCGCGAAGCTCCTGGGGCTTCCGTATCCCGGCGGTCGGCACGTGGAGCGCATCGCGCGCGACGGCGATCCCGGGCGGTTCCGGTTCACGCGGCCGATGCTGCGACGCGATCAGGCCGTGGGCGACGCGGACTACTACGACGTGTCGTTCAGCGGCATCAAGACCGCCGTCCTGATGGCTGTCCGCAAGCTCGGCGCCGATGGGCACCGGCTGGATGATCGCGACCGCGCCGATATTGCCAGGGGGTTCCAGGATGCGCTGGTCGAGACGCTGAGCGAGAAGGCGCTGCGAGCGGCACGCGCATACGGCCGCACCCGGATCGTGCTGGGAGGCGGCGTGGCGTGCAACG
>JBGTMW010000606.1:0-2816 GCA_041743365.1 Gemmatimonadaceae bacterium | reverse complement strand
GCGCCGTTCTCAAAGAACTGCTTGAGCCAGCGGTAAAAGACGGTGGGCTGGAGCTGGGCGTCGTCGCAGAGGGTGGAGACCGGGACCTGATCGACGAGGTGGCGCTTGAGCAGCGCGACCTTCTCCTGCGCCGTGTAGTTCCTTCGCTTCCGTTTCATCGGGGTGTCCTCCTGCCACTATCCTATCGGCGGGACACTCCATTTCCAGCTGAGGCATTACAGACTGTAGGACTCTCCATGTAGCGAGTTCGCGTGGGACCTGACCGCTTGCGGAGGTGTGAATGTCGACTACTCAAGGCCCTGTTAGTGCGCTTGAGCTTGGGCTTGTCACGGAGAAGGCACGCACTGAGGCGGCATCGGCGGAGGAACTGCTAGGCATTCTAATTCAAGCGGACCAGTACGTCGGCGAGGTCTTCTCAATCGGCTATGAGACGGCGACCGTGCAGATCCACGATGACCACCGCATGAAGGTCGGTGGGATCCCCGGGTTGTCCTTTCTCGTTGCTTCGCGCTTGCGACCGAACACGCCATTCAACTGGGAAGAGGAAGACAGCTCGGTCATCCTCTTGCCCGCCGACGATCGTCAGCCCGGGATACTTCACCAGCATGCGGAGGCCGAGGGTGAAGTCGAGCGACATGCCCGAGATCCAAGCGAGCCCGCGTCCGCGTCGGACATCCTCCCTGTGTCGCTCGACGCCGCCGAAGGCGATGCGTGCCTGGCGTCGCGCTTCCTCGAGGGTCATCCCGGCGCGGAGGTTCTTGTCGGTCTCCATGGCGATGTGGAACGCAAGCTCCTCGTCGAGCTCCTGCTCGACCGCGTTCCGGCGCAGAAGCGCCTTGAGGCGCAATCTCAACGGATTCAGCAGGCTCACCGCGACGCCTCGGCGTGAGAGCATCCGCGTTGGCGCCATCGGAAGGGCGCCCTGTCGAATGCCGACAGGACTATTCTACCCGCGTCTCGTCAAAGGTCAACGGTCGGTTGGAGCGCTGGCGGTCGCGGCGACCGGAGGATCGCTACGCCGCCGACCTCCGACCACGCCGCTTCGACATCGGCCGTGTTACATCCAGCAGCGCCTCCGGATGCGCCGCGGCGACTCGCAGCAACACCCTCGCCGGACCATCCGGCTCCCGCCGCCCCTGTTCCCAGTTCTGGAGTGTGTCCACACTGATCCCGAGGAGTGCGGCGAACTTCGACTGACTCAGCTTGAACCGAGCCCGAAGTGCGGCCACGTCGGGGATGCCTTCGCGCAGCAAGTCCTCCGCGCGCGTCACCCGCGACGGCTGTCGGCGCCCAGCCCGAATCTCCTTCATCTCCTTGACGCTCTCGACGAGCTCCTCGAACAGATTCTTGCGCACCGGTGTGTTCCTCCTCTACTCGTCCGTGATCAGCCTTCGAAGGGCTCGAAGCTCACCGGGGGACAAATTGCTCCGCACGTTCTTGGGATACAGGAACAACAGGAATATCTGATCGGCAGCCGATCGCCAGTAGTAGATGATCCGGGAACCCCCGCGCTTCCCTCGTCCCGGCAGCCGCCACCGAAGCTTACGGAGCCCGCCGGTTCCCGGAATCAGGTCCCCGGCATCAGGCCGCGCGACGAGATGCAGTTGAAGGAGCCGGTACTCCCCCTCGGAGAGGCTGGCCTGCACCTGCTTCGTGAAGAGCGACGTCTCGATCAGTTCCACGAGTAGTATACGTCAGAGGCGTATAGCGGTCAATTGAGTGTGAGGACTATCATGGCTTCCGACCGCACGTCCCCTACCCGATCCATGCCCCGCCAATCCAAATGCCTCATTCACCTGTCCGTCGAGGAGCTTGATCTGCTTCGCAGTCATGTCGAGCCGGAGGGGGCCATCGACCGTTTCATCGCCGCAGAGTCGCCCGATAGCCCGCTGATCAGCCTCGACTTGAACGCGCGAGAGCTCGCGGAGTTCATGACGCTACTCGAGCAGACCGCCAGCGATGCGCAGAACATCATCGCGATGGACCGCCTCGGGTACGCCGTCGCCCGGATCGACAGTGGGCTCGACGGCAAGACCGATCCGGGGAGTCATCTCCTTCATCCTGAGGCAGCGCGCGTCGGGTATTCAGCGAAGCAGGGCCAGTAGATTCCAGAGCTGGAATGATCCCTCGTCGGCCTCAATCCCTCCGCAGCACCATCGCCGGATCCACCCCCGCCGCCCGCCGCGCCGGCATCCACGTCGCGGCCAATGCGACCGCGACCACAATGACCGCGGCCGTGACCGCGATCTCGACGATCGGGATCGGCGCATCGGCCCCGCCGACCTGCTCCATTAGGATGCGGAGCGCGAGGATGCTGAGCGGCAACCCGATCGCGAGGCCGATCACTCCGAGGCGCACACCCTCGCCCATGAACTTGCGGATGATCTGCCGCTGCCCGGCACCGACGGCCATGCGCACGGCGATCTCACTCGTGCGCTGGCCCACCGCGAACGAGACGACGGCGTAGAGGCCGATCCCGGCGAGGAAGAGAATCAGGAGCCCGGCGCCGCCGAGTCCCCGCGCGGCGTTCGCGAAGACCTTGCGAAACTCGAATTCATCATCGGCGAGGGTGCGGATGTCGGCGACCGCGAGGCGGGTCGTCAGCTGGCGCGCGGTTTCGCGGATCGTCGGAAGCAGTACCTTCGCGTCGCTGCTCGTGCGGACGATCATCGCGAGCGATGCGTTGGCTCGCGCGGAATCCGGCGGGAAGTACACGGTGTAGCCGCTGAGCTTTGCGAAGATGTTGTCGTCCGTCGGAGCGTAGACGCCGACGACCTGCAGCACGAACGCGGGTCCCTCGACCGCGGCGACGAGCC
>JBGTMW010000605.1:0-2515 GCA_041743365.1 Gemmatimonadaceae bacterium | reverse complement strand
CTCGCCGTCGTCACCGCGAAGACGAAGGCCAGCACCGTCCAGTCGATCGTGAATTCGCTCACTCGAAGCATCCCCTCGGGCTGGAGCGACCCCAGCGCCCGGGTACCCCACACGCCCAGCGTGACGCCCGCGAGGCCGCCGAGCGCCGAGAGAACGAGGCTCTCGGTGAGCGCCTGTCTCACGAGTCGCAGACGCCCGGCCCCCAGCGCCATGCGAAGCGCAACCTCGCGCTCGCGCCCCGCCGCCTGGACCAGCAGCAGGTTGCCCACGTTCGCGCAGGCGATGAGCAGAAGGAGCGCAACCGCGCCGAGCAGAACGAGCAGCGGCCGGCGAGTGTCACCGACGAGGAACTCCTGAAGCGGAGTGAGGCCGGCGTACATCGACGTGTTCGTCACCGGATACTCGGCCTCGAGCCGCAGCGCAACCTCGCGGAGCTGGATCCTCGCTTCCTCCATCGTGACTCCGGGGCGGAGTCGCGCGATGGCACGCAGCCAGTGCGCGCGCCGAAACGAGATGGCGCCCTGGTTGGCCGGGGACCACAGCGTCGGAGTCCAGACATCCACATCCTTCGCCGGGAACGCGAAGCCCTCGGGCAGGACTCCGACGACCTGCACGGCGTTCGCATTGAGCCGGATCGTCTGCCCGACGATGTCGCGGCTTCCGCTGAAGTGATCGCGCCAGAGCCGGTGACTGATCATCACCACCGGCGTGCCCGTATCCCACGTCTCCTCGTCACGGAAGGTCCGGCCGATTTCAGGGCGCACTCCGAGCACCGAGAAGAGGTTTCCGGTGACTCTGGCCGATGAGAGCAGCTTCGGCTCCCCCTGCTCGGTGAGCGTCGCCTGGGACTGGAAGTCGGCGTACGCGGCGACCTCCTCGAAGGCCGGCACCTGCTCCCGCCAATCGAGAAAGTTCGCGGGCGCGACGGTATTCATGTACCAGCCGCGCTGTGCGTTCTCCTCCCACAGCATCACGAGGCGCTCCGGATCCATGAAGGGCAGCGGACGGAGGATCACGGCATTCACCGCCGAGAACATCGCGGTGTTGGCGCCGATCCCCAGGGCCAGCGTCAGTATCGCCGCACCCGCGAGTGCGGGCGATCTGCGCAGCGTGCGCAGCGCGAACCGGGTGTCAGCGACCACCTCCTCCAGCCAGGGCACACCGCGAACTCCGCGGTGCTCCTCCCTGGTCTGCTGCACTCCACCGAAAGCGACGAGCGCTCGCCGTCGCGCTTCGTCGGGTGCCATGCCGAGGGAAATGTTCCTGGCGGTCTCCTGATCGACATGGAACGCGATCTCGTCGTCGAGCGCGCGCTCTGCCGAGGATGGTTGAGCAAGCGCGCGAAGCCGGACCATGAGCCCCTTCAATGCTCCCATCGGTGTGCTCCCGGATGCGAGGATGAACAGATCGCGTCGAGTCGCGGCTCAGGCAGGGCCGAGGATCAGGTCCACAGCCTCGACGTAACGGCGCCAGCTCGTGATCTCGGCGCCGACCGCTCGCCGGCCAGTCGCGGTGAGACTGTAGTACTTGGCGTTGCGGTTGTTCTCGGTGACTCGCCATTCACTCTCGATCCAGCCCTTCTGCTCGAGCCTCTGGAGAGCAGGGTACAGCGAGCCCTGGTTGACGTCGAACGTCCCACGGGAGCGTTGCTGAATGCGCTGACTGATCCCCCAGCCGTGCATAGGCTCGAGGGTGAGTGTCCTCAGTATCAGGAGATCGAGCGTGCCCCGAAGAACATCGGATTGAGGAGTAGGCATACCGGGCCCTGTAAGCGTTCCTGTTGGATTTCGACAGATATTGGCAGCACTCCTGTCGGAAGTCAATAGGAGCGCTTGCGCTCGCGATCACTGACGCGGCTACGGGTTCAGTTGGCCGGCCGCAGCGGGGTGCCGCCCGGGCGATCACCGGCCGGCGTCGCCGGGATAAAGGAAAGCGCCTTCCCCTGTGGGGAAGGCGTTGCAGCGCTACGGGACGTGAGCCGGTCGCTACCGTCAGGAGGTGCCGCCGGAGGTGCGCTGGGAGTTGTCGCGCGGGTGACTAGGGGACCTGATCGACGCCCTGGGCGCGTCGCGACGGTGTCTTACGCCCCCAAGGCGCGCATCACCTGTCGTGGAGGTTCGGAAAGCGCGCGGTCGACGCGCTCGGCGAAGTCGTGGAACGACACGGGCAGCGCGAACGCGGCCGCGCGGTGGCGCATCGCCAGCTCCTCGATCTCCGACTGGGACCGCATCGCGCTGAAGAGAAGCAGACGGGTTCCGGTCGCCGAAATGCAGCGCATTGCATCCGCGTCCCAGAGGAGCTCGTGCTCGCAGTCGAGCAGCAGCAGGTCGGGGCGGAGGCGCCTGATGGCGGCCATTGGGCGCTCATCGGCCGGGGGAAAGACGGGTCCCAACCCGTCCAGTTCGACCATGGCCCCGAGTAGCGCGGAGATGACTTCCTCTTTCGCGAGGATCAGGATGGTCTGCTTGGACAACGGATTCACCGGCAGCAACTGGGGTTCGACAGCGCCCATTGG
>JBGTMW010000604.1:0-3933 GCA_041743365.1 Gemmatimonadaceae bacterium | reverse complement strand
CGCCCTTCTCGGGGCGTCCGCCGTTCCACTCGAGACCGCCCGCGCCTGTGTCGAGGTCGCCGAGCTCGCGGCGATCGTCGGTGAAAAGGGGAACACGAACGCCGTCTCCGACGCCGGCGTCGCCGCGCTGCTGGCGGAGGCCGCGTGCAAGGGCGCCGCCTACAACGTTCGGATCAACGTCGCCGCCCTGGATGACCGTAGCGCCGGCGCCCACCTGGTCGATGAGGCGCAGGAGCTGGTACGGAGCGCATCACGCTTCACGGCCACTGCCGTTGCCGCCGTCGAACGCGCCCTCTGAGGAAGGCCCACATGACCCAAAGGAGACGACCAATGAATCGCTGGCGGATTGGAAGGATGTGCGGCATCGGCTCTCTGGTCGTGGTGTGCCTGTCGACGACCCCCGCCGCCGCGCAGCAGACAGCGCCGCGCGTCGTGAGCGCCGCCAACGCGTTCCTCTCGACGCTCGACGAGGCGCAGCGCAGCAAGGTGGTCTTCGCGTTCGACGACTCGGTGCAGCGCGCTCGCTGGTCGAACCTCCCGACGACGATGTCACGCCTCGCAGGAGTCAACCTTGGCGAGATGAACCCGGCGCAGCGCTCCGCCGCTCTCGCCCTCCTCTCGTCAGTGCTGAGTCACCGCGGGTTCGAGAAGATCCAGCAGATCGTCGAGGCGGATGAGCTGCTCAGGGTCAACGAGCGGAGCCGGGCGATGTTCGGTCGCGACCTCTACTACTTCTCAATGCTCGGAACACCCTCCGTCGACAAGCCATGGATGCTGCAGTTCGGCGGACACCACCTGTCGCTCAATATCACCATTGCCGGAGAACAGGGAATCCTCACTCCGAGCCTGACCGGCGCCCAACCGGCGCTCTACACGGCCAATGGCAGGACGGTGCGCCCGCTCGGCCAGGAGAGCGACAAGGCAGTCGCACTGCTCAACTCCCTCGACGCCGGTCAACGCGCGCAGGCGATCCTGAGCTTTGACGTGCGCGACCTCGTGCTCGGGCCCGGACAGGACGGCAAGATCATCCAGCCCGAGGGCCTCAGAGCCTCGGCGATGACCGAGCAGCAGCGCGCCATGCTGCTCGACCTGATCTCGGAATGGTCGGGCATCGTGCACGAGAGTGCGGCGGCGGCCCGGATGGCGGAGATCAGGGCGGGCCTGGCCGACACATGGTTCGCCTGGAGCGGCCCGACCGATGTCACGCCGGGACGCAACATCAGCGCGTACTACCGGATCCAGGGGCCGAATCTCGTCATCGAGTACGCGCCACAGGCGTTGGGCGGCGATCGGACGATGCACGTACACGCCATGTATCGCGATCCGACGAACGACTACGGTCGGAAGCTGACACGACCATGAAGGCGACGGTGGCCGGCGTCGGCGCGATCATCCTCGCCGTCGCCACGCCCGCATTCGCGCATCGGCTGGACGAGTACCTCCAGGCCACGACCATCGCGGTGGAGAAGGATCGGGTTCGGACCGAGATTCGACTCACCCCGGGCGTCGAGGTGTTCCCTGTCATCCTCGCCGCGATCGATACCGACAGGAACGGCGTCTTCTCCGAGGCGGAGCAACAGGCCTATGCTGGGCGCGTCCAGCGCGATCTCTCCCTTGCGGTCGACGATCATCGGCTGCGACTTCGATTGGTCTCATCGAAGTTCCCGACGATCCAGGAGTTGAGTCAGGGACTCGGCGCCATCGGCCTGGTGTTCGACGCCGACGTGCCCCTCGGCGGCCCCGAGCGAAGGCTCGTCTTCGAGAATCGCCACCTGAGCGGGATCGGGGTCTATCTCGTCAACGGCCTCGTTCCGAGTGACCCGGACATTCGAGCCGGAACGCAGCGCCGAAACCGGCGGCAGTCGCACTACGAGCTGGACTACGTGCAGGCTCGGGTCGCACCGGCACCGTTATCTCCCGCACGATCGACGATCGGCCCCGGATGGCTTGGTGGGGCCGCACTCTCCCTGCTCGCGTCGATCATGTTCCTGTGGCGGCGGCGGGCCGCAGCGGCTTCAGCCGCTCGAGCCCGGGCGCAGATGCCTAGTCGCGCATGAAGTGGCAGGTGTAACCGCCGGGATTCTTTTTCAGGTAGTCCTGGTGATATCCCTCCGCGCTGTACCACGTGCCAGCCGGCTCGATGCTCGTCGTGACCGGCCGCGCCCATGTGCCTGACGCCCCGACGCGCGCCTTCACCCGCTCGGCAGTGGCCTTCTGCTCGGATGTCTGCGGAAAGATCGCCGAGCGATACTGCGTTCCGATGTCGTTGCCCTGGCGGTTGAGCGTGGTCGGATCGTGCAGCTTGAAGAACCACTTCTCGAGCAGGTCCTCGTAGCTGAGCACCGACGGGTCGAACGTCACGCGGATCGCCTCCGCGTGACCCGACTTGCTGTCGTGAGTGTCGTGGTACGTGGGATTCTCCAGCCAGCCGCCGGTGTACCCGACATCGGTGTCGATCACGCCGGCAACGCCGCGAAGGATCTCCTCGACGCCCCAGAAACAGCCCCCTGCGAGCACTGCCACCTCCGTCTGCCGCTCGCTTGCGACAACCGAACGCGTCTCTCCGTCCGCGTCGTTCATTGCGACTCTCCCTGATTGAAAACCCTGGTGAGCATTCGAGGCGGTCCCCCCGGCTACGCGGGAATCCCCGTCCGCAGCACCTCCTCCATCGCCTCTGCGAAGGTGTCCACCTCCGCGAGGGTCGTGTACACGTTCGGCGTCACACGGATCCCCTGGTACTCGCTGCTCACCATCGTGGTGACGATGATCCGCCGCGTCTTCCACAGGTGCGCCGCGAGCGCCGCCGCATCGGTGCCGTCGATGCCGACATGGCCGAGCGCGCATGACATTCGGGGGTCGAACGAGGTGTTGAGATGCACGCGTGGTTTCCCCTCCAGTCGCCGCATCCAGCGATCGCGCAGGTAGCGGAGCCGCGCCGCCTTGCGCTCCCCGCCGATTCCCTCGTGAAATGCGAGTGCCTCCGCGATGGCGTTGTGGTTCGCGGCAGGGTGCGTCCCGATTTCCTCGAACTTGCGAATGTCGCCACTCATGCTCTCCGGCGCGGCCATCAGTGGCCATATCTGCCGGATCTTCTCCTTTCGGACATACAGGAAACCGGTGCCGTGAGGTGCGAGGAGCCACTTGTGCAGGCTCGTTCCGTAGTAGTCGCATTCGAGATCGTCGCGCTTGAACGGAAAATGCGCGTACGCGTGTGCGCCATCCACGATCACCTCTATGCCGCGCGGCCGGGCCATTCGCACGATGTCGCGAACCGGAAAGATCTGGCCCGTCCGATTGGTGATGTGACAGCAGTGGATGATTCGCGTGCGCGGTCCAATGGCGCGCTCGAACCGCGACAGCAGGTCCGCCATGCTCGGCGGAGGCACGGGGAAGGAGATCTGCCTGAGCACGATTCCCTCCCGCCGCACCCGCTGCTCCCAGGTCGTGAGCATGCGCGGGTAGTCCTGGTTCGTCGTGAGCACCTCGTCACCGGGCTTCATCGGAATGCCGAGCTGTACGATCTCCAGGGCCTCGGAGGCGTTCCGCGTGATCGCCATCTCCTCCGGGTCGCACCCGAAGCTGGAAGCGAGCTGACGGCGCACGCTTTCGATCTGCGGCTCCAGGAGCTGCCACATCGACCAGGTTGGCGCCTCGTTCGAGATGGCGAGATACCGGGCCATCGCCTCCTGAACCACGCGCGGCGACGGCGATACGCCTCCGTTGTTCAGGTTGATGATCGTCCGGTCGACCGTGAACGCACGCTGGATCTCGAGCCAGAACTCCTCCTCGCTCGCGACCTCCTCGGCGGAACGGCCGGACTCGAGAAAGCGCGTCGCGCCATCCAGCATTCTCATCCAGTCGTTCCGGAGGGCCGGCTGCGCAACTGCGGCGCTTCCCAGCATGCGGCCGAAGAACTCGCGACGTGAAGGCATG
>JBGTMW010000603.1:0-4321 GCA_041743365.1 Gemmatimonadaceae bacterium | reverse complement strand
ACCCTGCCGTCCTCCGCCTCGTCTTCCACGCGAACCACCCGCCGGCCGTCGGGCGAGGCGACCACTCCGGTCATGCGCAGGCGCCCTTTTTCCACGCGCGCGTATGCCGCGATCGGCGCCGAGCATCCGCCGCCCAGGTGCTGAAGGAACGCCCGTTCGGCCTCCACCGCCGCGCGTACCTCCGGCTCATCGATCGCCGCGAGCCGGCGGAGCGTTTCCTTGTCCCCCGTGCGGCACTGCACCGCGAGCGCTCCCTGTCCCGGCGCGGGGAGAATCGCTTCCGCCGGGATCCATTCGGTCACGTGGATGGCGAGTCCGAGGCGCGTCACTCCGGCCGCCGCCAGCAATGCGGCGTCGTACTCACCGTGGAGCACCTTGCGCACCCTCGTGTCCACGTTCCCGCGGATCGGCTTCACCAGAAGATCGGGGCGTCGAGCGAGCACCTGGCCCTGGCGGCGGAGGCTGCACGTTCCGACGACCGCACCGCGTGGGAGCGTTGCGAGCGTCCAGGCGTTGCGTGCGACCACGCAGTCGCGCGGGTCGGTGCGGCTGGTGACGGCGCCGATCGTGAACTCTCGGCCTGTGTCCACGGGGAGGTCCTTCAACGAGTGGACCGCGAGGTCGATCTCCTCCGCGGCGAGTGCCTGCTCGAGTCGTGAGGTGAACACTCCCTTGCCGCCGATCTCCGGGAGCGCCGTCTCCAGGTCGGCGTCGCCTTCGGTGGTGTACGTCCGGAGCTCCAGCACGACATCCGGCCACGCACGCTGCAACCGCCCGATCACATGCTCGGTCTGCCACATCGCGAGCCCGGACTTGCGCGAGCCCACGACGAGACGGTTTTTTTCGAACGGAGGCATGGGCGACCGGCGCGACCGTCAGAGTTCGAAGAGGCTGCGAATCGCCGCCACGTAAGCGTCCCCGCGCTCCTCGTGCACGGTCCTCTTGAGCCTCACGGTGGGCCCGCGGAGCAGCTGGTTGACGATCGAGCGCGACAGGGTCTGGAGCCTTTCGCGCGTGGCCGGATCGACCTCGCCCATGATCTCGATCGCGCTCTCTATCTCCTGCCGACGAATCATTTCGGCCTTGTGCCGAATCTGCTCGATGAGCGGCTCGACCTCGAGCTCGCGCAGTTCGGCTTCAAAAGACGCGATCTCTTCCACGACGATGCGTTCCACCCCGGGGATCTCGTTCCGGCGTGCGGCGAGACCGTCGTCCAGGTTGCCGCTCAAGTCGTCGGCGTCGAAGAGGTGGACGCCCGGAAGCTCGCGAACCGCCGGATCGATGTCGCGCGGGACCGCGATGTCGACGAAGACGAGCGGGCGGCCGTCGCGGCGCGCGACCACGTCCCTCACGACTCCCCCGTCGACGATCAGGTGCGGGCAGCGCGTGGAGCTGATCACCACGTCCGCCCATTCCAGAGCCGCCGCAAGCTCGTCCATCGGGTATGCGCGGTATCCCCACCGGGCGGAGAGTTCCTCGGCGCGGGCGCGCGTGCGGTTCGCGACGGCGATCTCCCTGACCTGTCGCGAGCGAAGCGCCTTGACCGTGACCGAGCCCATCTCGCCGAGGCCGATGACCAGCACGCGCCGTTCGCGGAGAGCGCCAACGACGCTGCCGGCCAGTGCCACGGCAACCGAGCTCATGCTCGCGGGGTTTCTGCCGATCGAGGTCTCGGTCCGGGCGCGGCGTCCCGTGCGGACCGCGCGGCGAAAGACGCGGTTCAATACCGGGCCGACTGTGCGCCTGGATCGGGCGTCCGTGAGCGCCTGGGCCACCTGGCCGAGAATCTGGGGTTCGCCGAGAACCATCGAATCGAGACCCGAGGCGACACGGCACAGGTGCCGGACCGCCTCGTAGCCGCAGTGCCGGTATGTATGGCCCGCGACGTCCCTCGGATCCTGCCCGCCGGCATCGGCCAGGATCGCAACGAGCGGCGCGGTCGCGCCGTTCTCGCCGACGAGCGCGTAGAGCTCGACGCGGTTGCACGTGGAGAGCCAGGCGAGCTCGCGTATCAACTCGCCCTCGCCGTTCGATGCTGCGTGCGCGCGCGCACACACCCGTTCGCACAGCACGGGCAGATCACTCCCGAGCTTTTCGCGGTACTCAACGGGTGCAGTCCGGAAGTTGACACCGACGCACACAATCCGATGGATGAGCATTCTGAACTCGGTTCCTGGCAATGTCGCGACCGATGACTCTCTTAGCAGAATCGTCAAACCTGTGCAACATTCCGCCTCGACGAGCGCGCTCTCGGACGATAGGGAACATTAGAGGGGTTGTGACATCCCTTCGGGTGGTCGACGCCTGGCCCGTTATCGGGCACCGCTCGAGGCCACGGTGCCGATTGGCCACCCGCACGCACGGATCATGACATCGGCCGCCGGCTCGTCAAGCGCGAAGGGCCTCGTTCGGCGAGTGACCAGGGGCCACCGCGAGCGTATTAACGCCGACCAAAACCCCGGCATTGCAGTCCCTTGTGTTTGATCCGCCGTCCCACATAGAATTGAGTTTGAGAAACTTTTCACAAGACTGTTCGTACCGCGTAAATGGGGTAAAGTTGAAGGGTTTTGGGCATCTCAGGGTGCTGAGAGGTTTCCCTTTTCGCCGGGGCCGCAGGGACACATGTCGCAAGTATTCCCAAAAAGCGCTAACGCCTGGTCGAAAGCCAGCCTGGTCACGTTCGTTTTCCTGTTACTCGGCCTCGGCTGGGTCGTTCTCACGATTCAACGATCGGACTTCGTCACCTCGGCGAATGAGTTCGTCGAGCAGCCGGTCCAGTTCAGCCACCAGCATCACGCGGGCGGCATCGGCATCGACTGCCGGTACTGCCACACGTCGGTGGAGGTGTCGCCGTCGGCAGGTATCCCGCCGACCAAGACCTGCATCAACTGCCATTCGCAGATCTGGTCCACGGCCGCGTACCTCGAGCCGGTGCGGGCCAGCTTTCGCGACGATCGCCCGCTGACCTGGATCCGCGTCCACGATCTGCCGGACTTCGTCTATTTCAATCACAGCATTCACGTCAGCAAGGGCGTCGGCTGTGAGACCTGCCACGGCCGCGTCGATCGCATGCCGCTGATGTTCCAGGCGAAGTCGCTCCAGATGGAATGGTGCCTCGACTGCCACCGTGATCCGTCCCGCTACGTGCGGCCGCTCGAGCAGATCACGACGATGGGCTACGTGAGACCGGCGAGCGTGAACGGCGCGGACCTGGTCAGGGACTACAAGATCGCCGGCGTGGCCGAACTGACCAGTTGCTCGGTGTGCCACCGATGACGGCCACAGAAGGCGCAGATAACACCAGGGTCACAGAAGGCCCAGAGCCAATTTTGATGGACAGCGCAGATCATAAGGCTCATCGCACGAAGTCAACACCGATTGACATGAAGGCGCTGCGCGCGAAGTTGCAGCAAGTCGGGCCACAGGTGTGGCGCAGCCTCGACGAAGTCGCCGAGACACCCGAATTCCAGGATTACTTGCATCGCGAATTTCCGAGCAACGCGTCCGAGTGGCTCGACCCGGTAGGCCGCCGCGGCTTCTTGAAGTTGATGAGCGCCTCGATGGCGCTTGCCGGCCTTACCGCGTGCACGGTGCAGCCGCAGGAATTGATCGTGCCGTACGTCCGCCAGCCCGAAGAGGAAGTCCCCGGCAAGCCGTTGTTCTTCGCGACGGCCATTACGCAGGGTGGCGTCGCATCAGGGTTGCTCGTGGAGAGCCACGAAGGCCGGCCGACGAAGATCGAGGGGAACCCCGATCATCCGGCGAGCCACGGCGCGACGGATCTCTACGCGCAGGGTTCGATTCTCACACTCTACGATCCGGATCGGTCACAAACGATCCTGCAGCTCGGCGAGATTCGTCCGTGGAGCGCGGTGATTGCCGCGGTGCGCGGCGGATTGTCCACGCAAGCCGCCACCAAGGGCGCCGGTCTCCGCATCGTCACCGAGACAGTGGCGTCGCCGACGCTCGCGGCGCAGGTGCAACAGATTCTCACGCTGTATCCGGGTGCGAAGTGGATCCAGTGGGAGCCTGTGAATCGCGACAATGCCCGCGCCGGCGCGCGTTCGGCGTTGGGCCAATACGTCGAGCCGCTCTATGACCTGACGCAAGCCGACGTGATCCTCTCGCTCGATGCGGACTTCCTCGCCTCGGACGGCGCGTTCAACCTGCATTACATGCGGCAGTTCGCGGGCCGGCGCCGTGTCGAGGACAACGCCGACAACCTGAGCCGCCTCTACGTGGTGGAGTCGAACCACACCGTGACCGGCGGCCGCGCCGACAACCGGTTGCCGCTGAAGTCGGGCCAGATTGAAAACTTCGC
>JBGTMW010000602.1:0-1594 GCA_041743365.1 Gemmatimonadaceae bacterium | reverse complement strand
GGGCGCGACGCCCCCGCGCGGGCTCGGCGCGAGGCCTACCGCGGGGGCTCGTCGCGGAGCGCCAGAATGCCCCGTGACGGAATCGACACCTTGAGTACCCGCCCTTGCGCATCCACCCAGATCTCTCGATTGGCGCCGCCGGGCTCCACCAGGGCGAGCGCGCGAGCCGGCAGGGACTGCCCCCCCAAGACCACCGTGGAGGCCCCTCTCTCCTCTATGCGCATCAGCACCTGAACGTTGCGATGCGGAACGACGACGGGCACCGAACCGGTCCGGTTCCCGCGCGCGAGGAAGTAGTACTGGTGGAACACGTCCTCATCGAGCACGAGCGCCCCTTCCGAGACGACGTACTCCTTGAGGTTCTCGCCGCGCGGCGTCTGCATGGTCGCGCTGAACCGTCCGCGCCTGATCACGCCCTTGAGGATCTCGGACGAGTTCGCGCCGGCCCGAACCTCGAGCTGATACTCCGTGGGAGACCCGATCGAATCGGCTCTCAGCACCGGCGTCAGGCGACGATCGTCGTAGGAGACGGTCGCCCGCGCCTGGACCACCGCGCCTCCGGGTCCGCCGGGGGAGCTTCGGATCGTGAAGCTCTCGCGACCGTATGCGGACCCGTTCCGCGTGATCGTGAAGGTCCCCTCATCGAGGGTGACGACCTGCCCGAACGCCGGAAGGACGGCTGCGGCTGAGAATGCGGCTGCGGCAATGAGTCGGTTCATGGCGGTAAATGATACCCCTCGAGCCGGGCGGTTGTTCATTCGTCGTCCGTGGGAGCGAGGAAGATGCGGTCGCTGATGCGGTGCCGGATCCGTTCGTAGAGCGCCTCACCCTTGGCCGCGGAGGCCAGCGTCGGCCGGCCGATCGAGCCCGGGCTCCCCTTGGGGACGCGAAGCCAGCCCCGCCGGTAACGCCGTAACTCCTCTCGCGACATCATGTAATCCTGTGCAAGTTCGATCCGGACCAGCGACGGCGCCAGGTACAGCATCAGGGAGGTGTCCACCTCGTCGCCGTGCATCGGCTCGCGCTGTCCCTCGAGCAGGTCCGAGACGTTCACCCCGAAGATGTCCACCACCCGCACCCGGGAGTGGGATGTGATCACCGTCGCCAGAGCCTCCTGGTGCGGGTCGTGGCCATGTGCGGTCAGAAGTATGAATTCGCGGAAGCCGTTCGCTTCCCACGATGCGAGCAGGTCGTTCAGCATGCGGTGAAGCGTCTTTCTCCGCACCGAGCCGTTGCCAACGTAGCCCTCCTCCGTCTCGACATTGACCCCATACTCCAGCGTCGGAGCGCGCAGCACGCCAAATTCCGCCGAAAGGTCATCGGCCAGCCGCTCGACGATGATCGTATCGCATCCGAGGGGTAGATGAGGGCCATGCTGCTCACAGGTGCCGACCGGCACTATGAGTCGCGGATCATCGGCGAGAATTGTCGCGATCTCGCTGGGAAGGAGCTCTTTGAGACGGCGCGGCGAGGCCGTGGGGAGAGGCTGGGTCATTTCGAGATCTGCTGACGAGCGGTCGGAGCGGCTGGCGCTCCGCACCGAAGGGGCGTGGGCCGCGGGAACCGCCGCCGCGATGATAGCCGCGGCGGCCTG
>JBGTMW010000601.1:0-2032 GCA_041743365.1 Gemmatimonadaceae bacterium | reverse complement strand
CGAGCGACTCCAGCGATCGCGCGGCTGATTCGGGCCTCTCCTCGAGGAACGCGAGGGCGAGATTCGCGGCCTCAGCCATTGGCCTGGTCCGGCGTGGAGACTATCATCGCGTCGTCATGGAAGCGCGACGCGGGCACGTGGATGCGACCAGCGTCGCTGGCGAGGACGATTCCGGTAGGGGTGAGCTCGATGACCTCGCCGCTGAAGTCGCCGATGCGCGCGCGCTCGCCGGGCCGAATGTAGCGTCGTGCGTGGTGCGCACCGACCAGGTTGGCCACGAGGCTCCTGGCGCCGAGCCCGAACGCGAGTGCCAGCCCCGCGAGAAAGCCCGCGAGAACGATGCTGATCATCGTGGTGATCAGCGCAACCCGCACTCCCATCTGGTCGATCCCGACCACCACCGCGGCGATGATCGTTATCGACTGTGCGACTCGGGCGAGCGGAACGCGCTGGCTGACGCTCGCGCTCGCGAGCGCATCGCTCACGAACACCCGGACCACTCCGCTGAGGAGGTAGCCGGCGACGATGATGAAGAGGCCCGTCAGGAGATTCGGGAGATACTGGACGAAGCGGCCGAGCCACGCTACGGCGGCATGGAGCCCCGCCACCTCGACGGCGATCGTCGCGAAGAAGAGAACGGTGCTCAGGAGGACGATGTTGCCGACGAGACGAAGAACTATCGACGATCGCGGTGCGACATCGGTGTCGGGTGCGCGATCGGCGCGCTCGAGCCTCCGGTACACGCGCTCGCCGAGCGCCATGGTCACCCGCCGCAGCGACCGGCCGATGAGCCACCCGACGAGGATGATGAGGATCGCGGCGACCAGCTCGGGGATGTGGGCGATGATCTGCGCCGCGAGATTGGTGATCCTGTCGCCCAGGGCCTGAAGCGCGTCGTTCAGCCGTTGCAAGGTGCCCTCCGGTCGGATGTGCCCGCATGGTACCTGCGAGCGCGAGTCAGCAGCAGCGGTTCGGATCCGCGCGCGAAGAAGCGCGGCTCCCTCGTTGTCATCGCATCGAGCTAATCAGCGATGTCCCTTCACCTCACTCGCAAGAAGCTGCCCATGAGATCGGTCGCACCGAGCACGCGCCGGCCGCGGATCACTCGTTGGAGCCAGACCGTTACCGCGCCGGACCGCCGTGCAGCACACGCGGCGCCTCTTCCATGAGGATCCGCCTCGCCTGCTGGTCCGGGCACCAATCCTCCAGCGCCGTGAACAGGTCGTCCTCTCCGACTCCACCCGCCATCTGGGTGTGCGGCCAGTCGCTCGCCCAGACACACGCACGGGCATTTGCCGAGAGCAGCGCGCGGGCGATCGGCGTCACATCTGGCCAGGGCGGCGCGTCGGCTGAAATCCTGTACGGCGCCGACAACTTCACGAAGCACACGCCGTCGCGAACGCACTCGATCAGCCGGTTGACGTGAGGCCGCCCCGGGTCTGGACGACCCATGTGGTCCACGACCACCGGAAGCTCGAACCGCTCGAGAAACACCCTCAGGTCCGCCATGCCGTCTGCCGCGATGTGCAGCCCCACGTGCCAGCCGAGATCGTGCAGCACCGGCCGCCAGCCGAGCACGATCTCCGGATCGAGCCCGCCCGGATTCAGCAGGTTGCATCGCACCCCCCGCACACCGCGCCTGTGCATTGACTCGAGGTCCCGCGCCGAAGCATCCGGAGGTGGAACACCAACGCCGATCAGCCTCCCCTCCGCTCGGTCGAGCGCATCCAGCATGCAGGCGTTGTCGAACCCGTACACGCTCGGCTGCACGAGCACACCGCGCGCGATGCCGCGCCGGTCGAGCAGCGCGAGGTAGTCCTCCAGGGGCGCAGGGGGTGGATCATAGCTGCGGCCCGGCGCCAGCGGGAACCGCGCGGGATCGCCGATGACGTGCGCGTGGCAATCCCACGCGCCACCGGCGCCGGAGCTCAACGAGCCGCTTCTCCCGTCAGGAAGTCGAAGTCGCAGCCGCGGTCCGCCTGAAGCACGTGCTCTGCGTACAGTCGTGCATAGCCGCGCGATGGCGCGACCT
>JBGTMW010000600.1:0-2176 GCA_041743365.1 Gemmatimonadaceae bacterium | reverse complement strand
CGGGAAGTGGGGCGCGGCGCGGATGCGATGCGCGTCGCGATCACGGCACAGAGGCGAGCAGCGCCGATGAAGCTCGAGGGGTCGGCGGTTCCGCGGCCGGCGATGTCCAGGGCGGTGCCATGGTCGGGCGAGCAACGTGGGAACGGGAGGCCGAGGGTGACGTTCACCGCCTTCCCGAACGACGCGACCTTGATGGCGGTCATGCCTACGTCGTGATACGGCGCGATGACCGCATCAAAGGCACCACGCATCGCGCGAACGAACACGGTGTCGGCTGGGAAGGGTCCCTCGATGCCGGCTGCCGCGGCGGCCGGAGTCAGGATCGCCTGGTCCTCATCGCCGAACCGGCCTCCATCGCCGGCGTGGGGATTGAGAGCGCAGAGGGCGATGCGTGGAGACGCGATGCCGAACCAGTCGCTGAGCCCCGCGCGGGTCACCCTTGCCACGTCCACGATCGCCTTTCCCGTCACGGCATCCGGGACGGCCCGCAGCGGAAGATGGGTGGTCGCGAGCACCACGCGCAGACGGTCGGATGCGAGCATCATCGCGACGCGCGAGCCGGTGAGACGCGCGAGCATCTCAGTGTGGCCGGGATATTCGTAGCCCCCGGCAAGCAGTGCCGCCTTGTCGATCGGACCAGTGACGATCCCCTCCGCGGCACCCTCACGAACGAGGGAGACGGCGCGAGCGATCGCGAGCCCGCTCAGGCGACCGGCATCGGCAATCGAACCTGACGACGTCCAGGTTCCGATCGGGATGTCTACGGCGAACCCGCAACCTTCGGGGCCGATCGTCACCAGATCACACGCCCGCACGAGCTCCTCGTCGGCGAGCGCCGCACGTACGATCTCGGGCCCGATCCCGCGAGGGTCACCGAGCGTGACCGCGAGCCTCGGCCGGATACGGGACATGGTTCCGGCGCTCATCGCCCGATCAACGGTAGATCCCGCACAGGGGAAAGTTTGCCGGGGGGCTGCATCAGAGCTGGATCGAGACGTAGACCTCGCGCCGGAGCCGGTCGATCAGCTTCCGCATCCCCTTCCGGTATGCAAGGTCGTCGCGGATCTGGGTGCGCCAGTCATCGAGCGTGTATTCGCGCGGCTCCTCGACACCCGTGACGACGATAATGCGCATCGTCGGCTCGCCGCCCCGGTCGAGCATCATGAACGGCTCCGTGACGTCACCGGCCTTCAAGCCGGTCAGCGCGGTCTTGTACTCGGCAAACAAAGAGTCGAGGGGCGCGGGCGTCGGGTTGCTCCGCGGCTCATCGGGATCGTGGTACTTCGCGGCCAGCGAATCAAACGACGCACCCGCTCGCAGGCCGGCAGCGACGCTGTCGGCGAGCGCCTTCGTGGTGACCAGGTCGGTCGAATCGGTAAGGGGTCGGATGAGGATGTGTCGTGACTTCACCTCCCCCGGCGCCACGCGGTCGACGCGCGCGATGTGGAAGCCGAACTGCGTCTCGAACACGGGACTGGTCGCGCCCTGCGGAAGCGCGAAGATCCAGCGTTCGAACTCCGGAACGAGGCCGCCGCCACGCCGCCACCATCCGAGGTCGCCACCCGTCTCGCGGTTGCTGGGATCCATCGAGTGCGTCTTCGCAAGCTCCTCGAAGCTGGCGCCCGCCTCTATCGCCGCGCGCAGCGAATCGGCCTTCTGTCGCGCCGCGATCCTGGCTTCCGGTTTGGGCTGGAGCGGGATCACGATCTGACGGAAGGTGACGCCCCCAAGGTGACGCCCGATCTGCGCGCGGTTCGCGTTGAAGAACTCCGTGAGCTCCTGCTCGCTCACCGTCGCGTGCGGGAACTTGCCATCCTGCTGAAGCTTCTGACGGTAATTCTGCGCCAGCGCGGAGTCGCGCATTCGATCGGCCTGGAGCGTACGAAATGCCTCGATCGAGGCAAATCCTTCGCGTCGCAGCGCTTCGCGAAGCACGCTGTCGTTCGGGAACTGTTGGCGGATGGCCCGGATCGTCTGGTCGAGCTTCGCGGTGATCTGACTTTCATCGACTTCGACTTCAGCCTTCTTCGCCGCCGTTACGATCACCTGGACATCGATGTATTCCTCGAGCGCCTCGCGCACGCGCGCCAGTCGTGCGGCCGAGTCGGTGGGATACGGCTCGCGGCGGGCAATCGCCGCCTGCTGGGCCATGCCCTCGACCTCGCTGAGCAGCACG
>JBGTMW010000599.1:0-3249 GCA_041743365.1 Gemmatimonadaceae bacterium | reverse complement strand
GCGAGCGGAGTGGACCGCGGTGGTCACGAAGAGGTCGGCGCGCGAGATCGCGCGCTGGGAGTCCGCATCCGGGTCACTGATCTGCTCGGGCTCGAGCCCCTCCGATTCGATTCCGTAGTCCTCGTGCAATTCCCGGCAGATGTGATCGAGCTGGTCGGCGTTGCCGGCGACGCAGACCGATCGGAGGCGGAGCGTCTCGAGGCAGCGGCGAATGTGTTCGGGAAATGCTGCCGGCGGGATCTCCCGCGCGCGCGCGTCGACGAGAATGTGCACGACCCAGCCGGCGAGCTGCGTGAGCAACGCACCACGGCCTCCGCTGCCCTTCCCGACATAAATGCCGGAGCGGTTCCGAAGCTCGACAAACCCTTCCGCTTCGAGCACTCGATAGGCAGACATGGCGGTACGCGGGACGACACCGAACTCGTCGGCGATTTCACGGGTGCTCGCGAGTCGCGCGCCGGGCACCAGCGCGCCGCGGTGCAGCCCGCTGATGATGCGCTGTCGGACGGTGTCGGCGATCTCATCACGGCGCTCGCGCACCAGGTTCTCCTCGGATTGACAGCGATCGGCCATCACCTGCGGCGTGACCCGACGCAGCGCCGAGGGTGCCAGAGTTGTGCCATCTGACTACAGGTTCAGCACCAGTTTCCGGCTCAGTACGGTATCTGGTGCATAACGACATCACCAGAGCGGCCTGACATATGCGGACCGTGCACCGTTGCTGCCTGGAAACGGCGCGACGCCCAAGCACGCGTGCGGACGATCATCAGGGAGGAAACGACCATGAAGACAGGAACAGCGTTTACCGCAGGCGTGGTTGGCGGCGCCGCCATGTCGGCGCTCATGTGGATGGCCCGCACGGTGATGGGAATGCCGGCGAACCTCGAGATGATGCTCGGTACGATGGTCATGGATCCGGGGACGACCGCATGGATCACCGGATTCGTCATGCACCTGATGATCTCCGGCGCGATCGCGCTGTTGTATGCCTGGGGGTTCGAGCACCTGACACATCGCGCCGGATGGCTCATCGGTGCGGGGTTCGGAATCCTGCATGCGATCGTCGCCGGGATCTTCATGGGCATGATGCCGATGATGCACCCGCGCATGCCGCCGATGATGGAGCCCGGCGCGTACATGTCGAACCTCGGGATGATGGGCGTCGTCGCCGAATTCATGCTGCACATCGTGTACGGTGCCATCGTCGGCGCGATGTATGGGACGGTCCTGCACCGGCACGGGGTGGTAGACGAGAGCCGCCCCATCCGTGCCTGAGTCGGCAGTCGTGACAGGACGCGTATGATCCACACTTTTTCGGGAGACTCCACGATGCAGGCGGACGGAACGAGCAACACCATGGGTGACAAGGGAGCCTTCCGCTCGCGGGATGAAGGCGGCGTCGGATTCCCCGCCGACCGCACTGCCCTGTTGGTCATCGACCGGTGAACGACTTCCTCTCGGAGGGCGGGGCGGCCTGGGAGATGACCAAGAGCACCGTGAAGCTGCACAACGTGGTGGAGAACCTCGCCCGGGCCATCGACGGCGCACGCCGCCACGGGCTGCCGGTGCTGTTCGGCCCGATGGCGTACACGGAGGAAGACTACGCCACACACGCACTGCATCTCCGAAGCGGGATCAACCGGTTGATGTACGAGACGAAGATGTTCCTCGCCGGCAGCTGGGGCGCCGACTTCCACCCCGACCTGCAGCCGAGCGAGAGTGACATCGTGCTGCTGCCTCACAAGGGTACGGACGTGTTCGAGACCGATCTTCCCCAGCATCTCGAGCGCCTGGGCATCACCCACCTGGTGATCGCGGGAATGACGGCCAACCTCTGCTGCGAAAGCACGGGGCGGCATGCGACGGAGCACGGCTATGACGTGACGTTCCTCTCCGATGCCATCGGATCCGAGAGCATCCCGTCGTGGGAGGCCTCCGTACGTCTGAACTACCCCCTCATCGCCAACGGCGTGATCAAGGTGGATGACTTTCTCGCGGCGCTTATCGACGGCGGCGAAGCCGGCAAGGTCCGTGTCGGCGACACGATCCGCGGGTCGGACCACTTCGAGATCGGCACGGTGGAAGATGTCGTGCCTGCGAACGACACTCACAGCGGGTACATGCGCGTACCGCGCGGCCTGATCTTCGAGAAGGAGACCTACATCCCGCTCGATGCCGTCGTGCGCCGAGCGGGCGACGCGGTGTTCATCAACATCCCAAAGCTCGTCGTCGGGAAGATGCCGTGGAGCGAGCCGCCCACTCTGGCCGATCAGCGAGAGAAGACAGGTCCGCCCGCCGCGAGCGTCGAGCGGCTCTACCGGTCCCGGTCGCCCGACGCGGAAGAAGGCGCGCGGGCATGACGTGCCCGTGACACCGCCCGCGACTGCGGCGTGAAAGACCTGATACTTCACCAGCACGGAAGTTCGGAGGGTGCCATGACACACCAGCAATCACTGCTCGCCGACATGATCGACGGCGCGATCGCCGGCGCCATCGCGACATGGGCGATGGGCAAGGTGACGACGGCGCTGTACGAGCGCGAGGACAAGGCCGCCCGACAACACGAGGACGAGGCGCGCGATGGGAAGACCGCCTACGGTGTCGCCGCGGAGAAGGCCGCTGAGCTCTCGGGGAGGGAACTGTCCGAGGACGAGCGAAAGCAGTACGGACAGGCGATCCACTGGGCGCTCGGCGCCGGCGCCGGCGCACTCTACGGTGCTCTCAGGCCACGCAGCGAGAAGGCTTCACTCGCCGGAGGCCTGATGTTCGGCGCAGCGTTCTGGCTGCTCATCGACGAGACGGTGACGCCAGCGCTGGGGCTGACAAAGGGCCCTGCGGCGTTCCCGTGGCAGACGCATGCCAGGGGGCTGGCAGGTCACCTCGTGTTCGGGACGGTGGCGAACACGACCCTGGCCGCGATCCAGCCGCGCGCCTGACAAGCACAGCTGGCGCAGTATCCCCCGGCACGGGAACATGAAGCGCCGCTCCGCGGCGTTTGTCTTCAGGCGAGAGGCGCGAACCATGGGCTCAAGCAAGAAGCGAAATACCGCCGAGATCCTCATCGACCGACTGCTCGAGTGGGAGGTGGACACGATCTTCGGCCTGCCCGGCGATGGCATCAACGCGCTGATGGAGGCGCTGCGGGTCCGCCAGGACCGCGTCCGGTTCATCCATGTCCGCCATGAAGAGGCGGCGGCGTTCATGGCCTGCGCCTACGCGAAATACACGGGCCGACTCGGGGTCTGTCTC
>JBGTMW010000598.1:0-6535 GCA_041743365.1 Gemmatimonadaceae bacterium | reverse complement strand
GCCGCTGCGCAGGCGGGCGGGTTCACACCGCCGGCGTTGGCGATCACTCGAACCCTTCCCGCGGTAACCGACCCGAGCACGCTCTCCATCGCGCCCACGAAATCCCGCGCATAACCCATCGCCGGGTCGCGCTCCTTCTGCTTCTGAAGAATCGACATGGTGACCTCGGCCAGATAGTCGAGCATCAGGTAGTCGATCGGTCCGCCTTCCACCTGGCGTCGCGGAGCCTCGAGCCAGTCACCCCAGAAGCCCTGACCGCCAGCCACACGCACGATCTTCTTCATGTTCCTGCCACCGTCATTGCCGGTAATACGAAGGGGCCGATGTGCGGGCCCGGGTTGCGAAGCCCGGCGCGCAGCGCCATCGCCAGCGTGTCACGTGTGTCTTCGGGGTAGACGATTGCATCGATGTACCCGCGGGCGCCTGCAAACTTCGCATCGAGCTGATGCTCGTAGTCGGCGCGCATCTCGTCCATCGAGCGCGCGACGTCGTCGGGGACCTTGCCACCCTTCTTCTTCGAGGCTTCGATCGCCGGGCCGTGCACCGCCTGCACCGCAGACTCTCCCTCCATGACCGCCATGCGCCCCGTGGGCCAGCTGAAGATGAAATCGGGATCGAAGCCCTGCCCCGCCATGGCGTAATAGCCCGCGCCCGAAGCGTGGTTCACCGTGAGCACGAGCTTCGGCACGCGCGCCGTGGCCATGGCCTCGACGAAGCGCGCGCCTGCGCGAATGATCCCCTCGTGCTCGGCCTCGGGGCCCACCATGAACCCGGAGACATCCTGCACGAACAGCAGCGGGAGTCCCTGCCTGTCACATCGATCGATGAAGAACGCGACCTTCTCCGCGCTCTCGGCGTAGACGATTCCGCCGAACCTCGGCTTTTCTCCCGCGCGCCCCTTGATGAGCCCCCGCTGGTTCGCGATGACTCCGACGGCGATGCCCTCGATTCGCCCGTCGCCGCAGATCATCTCGCGCGCGAGGCTGGCCTGGAATTCGTCGATCTTTCCACCGTCGAGAATCGCGGCCAGCACCGAGTGCATGTCGTACGACATGCGGTGGTCGGCAGGCAACAGGTCGTAGAGATCGTCACCGGTGTCCGCGTTTCGCGATGCGGTTGCACTCGAAAGCTCCGCAACTCCGGCTGGAAGCGCGAATGCAGCAGGGAGCCGGCTGACTAGCGCGCGCAGTTTCTCCAGGCACGCGGCATCGTCGTCCACCGCATAGTGCGCGACGCCGCTGATCCCGGTGTGAGTGCTCGCGCCGCCCAGGGTCTCGCTGTCGATCACCTGTCCGGTCGCGCCCTTGACCAGGTTCGGACCGCCGAGCCCCATGAACGATGTGCCCTTGACCATCAGGATCACGTCGGACAACGCAGGCAGGTATGCGCCGCCCGCGATGCATGGCCCCATCACGGCCGCGAGCTGCGGAATCCGCAGGTACCGCCGCATGATCGAGTTGTAATAAAAGATGCGGCTGGCTCCGTACTGGCCCGGGAACACGCCTCCCTGGTACGGGAGGTTCACGCCGGCCGAATCGACGAGATAGATGATCGGGATGCGGCAGCGCATCGCGATCTCCTGCGCGCGAAGAATCTTGCGGATGGTCTCGGGCCACCAGGAACCGGCCTTCACCGTCGCGTCGTTCGCCACGATGACGACCTCGCGCTTCTCGACGTAGCCGACGCCGGTGACCACCCCCGCGCCCGGTGCCTGGCCGTCGTACTGGTCGTGTGCCACGAGCAGGCCTACCTCCAGGAACCGTGTGCCCGGGTCGCAGAGTTTTTCGACACGCTCGCGCGCCGTGAGCTTGCCCTGCTCGTGCTGCTTCGCGATCCTCGCGGGCCCGCCTCCCTGGCGAAGCCGCGCCTCGAGCTCGCGCACTTCGTCGCTGAGCTCCCTGAGCCGGCTGGTCACGCCCCCTGCGGCTCGCGCGCCGAGAACCATCCCTGGATGTACTCGATCAGCTCGGTCGTGGAGGTTCCCGGGCCGAACAGCCTGCCGACGCCGCGACGTTGAAGCTCGTCCATGTCCTCCTTCGGAAGGATGCCGCCACCAGTGATGAGAATGTCATCACGTCCCTGCTCCCGAAGGAGCTCGACCACGCGCGGAAAGAGCGTCATGTGCGCGCCGCTGAGGATCGAGAGGCCGACCACGTCCACATCTTCCTGGACGGCGGCCGTGGCGATCATCTCCGGCGTCTGATGAAGCCCCGTGTAGATCACCTCCATCCCGGCGTCGCGGAGCGCGGCCGCGACCACTTTCGCACCGCGATCGTGGCCGTCGAGCCCCGGCTTGGCGACGAGGATGCGAATGGGACGTTGGGGCAACGCTGACCTCGGGAGTGAGTGTGCGTCCTCGATTTCACGACTGACACCGCGTGATGCCGGCGACCTGTAAAGGTAGCGAGCGGCCCGGAACGGGCCAACTCGGTCAGCCGTTCTTGCGCGCCACGAGAAGCATTTCGGTGGATCGCCGTCCCAGCGGCCTGTTCGACCAGCCGTCGTACGCGGCCTCCACAATCAGGCCCGAGTCTGCGCAGAGCTCGGCGAGGCGAGTGGCCGTGTACAGCCGGATTCGGTGGGTCCTGTTCCCGGCGCCGTCCGGTCCGGTCCACTCCGTCGCGACCGTCAGCACACCGGAAAGGCAGTCAAAGCGGCGTTCGTGGGCGATGAAGGTTCCGTTCTCCGTGCGCCACCAGTCGCGACCCAGGAAGCGCGCCATCACGCCATCGCGGCTGCCTCCATGCCAGATGAGCATCCCGCCAGGACGCAGCACGCGGGCGAACTCCGCGACGACCCTGCGATCGTCTCCCGGATCCAGGAAGAAGCCGAACGACGTGAACAGGTTGAGAACGGCGTGGAAACGCCCGGACCAGCGCGCAGGCAGCTTGCGCATGTCGCCGCGGGTGTATCGCAGGGTCTTTCCCTCTCCGCGCTCCCGTGCCCTGTCGAGAAGATCCCTGGAATAGTCGAGGCCATCGACGTCGAAGCCGGTCTCGGCGAGCAGGTGCGCGTGGCGTCCCTGGCCGCAGGGGACGTCCAGTATCCGCGAGCCCGCCGGAAGCTCGAGAAGCTCGAGCAGGCGGGCAACGTCGTGCCGGTCTTTCTCCGGCGTGAAAAGCGGCTCGTACTCGAGAAGGTAGTGGGCGTCGAAGTATGTCGACCACCAGTCCGGGGGTGCGCTCAGAAAAACACCGGCTCCCGGTACGCCCCGAACACATCCTCCATCGCGCGCCGGATCTCGAACAGCGTGCAGTAAGCGCGCGCCGCGTCGAGAATGAAGGGGATGACGTTCGCGTCGGTCTTCGCCGCGGCGCGAAGCGCGTCGAGCCGCTGCTGACAGAGCGCGTTGTCGCGCGTCGCCCGCATCTTCGCCATGCGGTCGCGCTGCTCGCGCTCCGTCTCCTCGCCGATCCTGAGCAGCGGGATCGACAGCTCGGGCTCATCGGTCACGAACTCGTTCACGCCGACGATCATCCGACGGTGCTGCTCGATCTCCCACTGCTGACGCGCGGCGGCCTCCGCGATCTTGCGCTGGAACCATCCGGTCTCGAGGCCGTGCACGACTCCGCCCACGCGCTCGATCTCCTCGAACAACGCCTCGGCCTCGCGCTCCATCTGATCCGTGAGCGCCTCGACATAGTACGACCCGCCGAGCGGATCGATGACGTTTGGTACGCCCGTTTCATATGCCAGCACCTGCTGCGTGCGGAGGGCGACCTGCACCGCGGCTTCGGTAGGCAGCGCGAGGGTCTCGTCCATCGAGTTGGTGTGCAATGATTGCGTGCCGCCGAGCACCGCCGCCATCCCCTGGTAGGCGACACGAACGACGTTGTTCATCGGCTGCTGCGCCGTGAGAGTCACACCGGCGGTCTGCGAATGGAAGCGCATCATCCACGACCGCGGATCCTTCGCGCCGTAGCGATCGCGCATGTGCCGCGCCCAGATGCGGCGGGCCGCACGGAGCTTCGCGATCTCCTCGAAGAAGTCGTTGTGAATGTCCCAGAAGAACGACAGCCGTGGCGCGAAGTCATCGACCGCAAGCCCGCGGGCGATGCCACGCTCGATGTAGGTGAAGCCATCGGCGAGAGTGAACGCCAGCTCCTGCACCGCGGTCGAGCCGGCTTCGCGGATATGGTAGCCGGAGATCGAGATCGTGTTCCATTGAGGCGTGTTCCGGGCGCCCCACTCGAAGCAGTCGACGATGAGTCGGAGCGCAGGCTCGATGGGATATACCCAGGCGTGCTGCGCCATGTACTCCTTGAGGATGTCGTTCTGGATCGTCCCGCGGAGCTTCGTCGTGTCGACACCCTGCTTCTCCGCCGCCGCGATGTAGAAGCACCAGAGGATGATCGCCGGACCGTTGATGGTCATCGATGTCGAGACCTGGTCGAGCGGGATTCCGTCGAACAGCGTCTCCATGTCCGCCAGGCTCGAGATGGCTACCCCGCACTTGCCGACCTCACCCTCCGACCGCGCGTGGTCCGAGTCGTAGCCCATCAGCGTCGGGAAATCGAACGCCACGGAGAGCCCTGTCTGTCCATGGGCGAGCAGGAACTTGTAGCGCGCATTCGTGTCGCTGGCGCTGCCGAAGCCCGCGAACTGGCGCATCGTCCAGAGCCGCCCGCGATAACCGGTCGGGTGAATCCCGCGCGTGTACGGAAACGCTCCGGGGACGCCGAGGGATGCGGGAACGAGGTCCGTCGTGTCGAGCGCCGTGTACAGCGGATCGACCTCGTGGGTGGAGTTGCCGAAGCCGATGTCGCGTTTCGCCGCGGCGTCGAAGCGCCTGCGCCATGCGGCGAGCTCGGCGTGAAGGCGGTCGAGCTCCTCCTGCTGCTCCCGCACGGTCGCCGCCAGGTCTGGGGTCGAGGTCATGTGTCGATGCGCCTATCGAGGGAAGACGATCTCACGAGGAAAATTACCTCATGGAGGGGCCCGCGGACAGCGACCCTGCTCCACCGTGTCCCGGCGTCCCCGCGAGGATCTCACTGCTGCGCTCGAGTATCTCATCCGCGACACCGAAGGGAGTGGCCTCGCCCGCCTCTAGCGCGACGAGTCGCGCCTCGATCAGGTCATTCGTGGGAGCGTGGGTCCAGAGCCGCTGCCGGATTCTCTGCTCCACCACCTCGATCACCCGCTCGCGCAGCCGCTTCCTCCGGCGCACGCGCAGCCCTCCCGTCCGCGACAGGAAATCGAAATGGCGATCGAGAGCGGCGATGAGATCGTCGATCCCCTCCCCCTTCGCGGCAACCGTCGCGAGAACGGGCGGGGTCCACGCCTCGGCGTGCTCGTCGGCGGCGGCCGCGCGCGCGGCCTTCGCGGGATTGGCTATCGCCTTCAGATCGACGCCATGATGGGCGGGGACGTTCCTCAGCGTATGCCCGCCCCGAAGTCCCAGCATCAACTCCAGCTCGTGTCGAAGTCGATCCGCACCTGGCCTGTCGGCCTTGTTCACGACGAAGACGTCCGCGATCTCCATGACGCCGGCCTTGAGTGTCTGAATCGAATCGCCGGACTCGGGTACCAGCACGACGAGGCTCGTATCCGCGGCCGCGGCTATGTCGAGCTCGCTCTGACCGACGCCGACGGTCTCGAGGATGATGCGGTCGAACCCGAAGGCGTCGAGTACGTCGGCAACCTCGCGCGTCGCCGCGGCGAGACCGCCGAGCGAGCCTCGCGTTGCCATGGAGCGGATGAAGACGCCGGGATCGAGGGCGACCGATTCCATTCTGATCCGATCGCCGAGGAGTGCGCCGCCGGTGAAGGGCGACGTCGGATCAACCGCGACTATCCCCACCGTGAGATCGCGCTCGCGGAAGGATTTCGTCAGCAGCGTCGTGATCGTGCTCTTCCCCGCTCCCGGAGGACCGGTGATGCCGATGCGCCGCGAGCGCCCGATTCGGGGGTGCAGCGTGCCGAGGAGTGAATCGAAGCCGGTGCGATGGTTTTCGACGATACTGACCGCGCGGGCCAACGCCGCGGGGCGCCGGGCATCGAACTCGTCGAGAATGCGAGCGAGAACCGCTGTCGGCGCCGCCGACGCCTGCGGCCTGGATCGATCGTCCTTCATGCCGATCGCCTCACGCGCCGGCTGCGGCGGTCATGGTGCCGCCGCCGCGGTCACCGGCTCCGGTTCGTCGTGCTCGTCCCTGATGTCGCCCACCAGCTCCTCGAGCAGATCCTCGAGAGTTACGAGTCCCACGACACGACCGTCCGCCTCGGCGACGCTGACGATGTGTCGGCTGTGGCGCATCATCTCCCCGAGCAGCTCGTTGCAGCGCCGCGTCGGGCTTGCGGAGCTGAGGGCGCGTACCGGCAAGGCACCCTCGGCGCCGGTCTTGAGGAGGTCGAACGCGTGGACCATCCCGATGAAGTTGTCGGACGCGCCAACGTAGACAGGGACGCGACTGTAACCCGATGCGGCGATCCGCCGCGCGAGCTCCGGAACCGGCAGCGACCCGTCGACGCAGAACACCGCGGTGAGCGGGGTCATCACGTCGCGGATTGCCTTTTCCGCGAACTGCACCACTCC
>JBGTMW010000597.1:0-5785 GCA_041743365.1 Gemmatimonadaceae bacterium | reverse complement strand
GAGCGCCCGCATTACGCGCAGCGCTACGCGGCCACTCGCCGGCTCGTGTGCGGCCAGGCGGCGCCACCATTCTGCGGCGCCGGCGAAATCGCCTGCTGATTCTCGCTCCTGCGCCAGCGTTTCCAGCAGTCGTGAAAAGCTGCGCGCCAGTCGGTCCCGCTCCGTGTCCAGCCAGTGCTCGAACTCGGGTGCATCATTGATGTGGAAGCCGTCCAGGAACGGACCACGATAGAGGAGGGCTGCCTCCTCCAGCCGGCCCTGCAGCAGCGCCTGCTCGAATTCCGCCACGTCGCTCGATACCAGGCTGTCATCGAGCCTGACGTCCGCGCCGGCGGTCACCACCGCCGCGTCCCCAAGCTCCTTGCGGATGAGGTAGACCGAATCGGATAGGAGGTGCCGGGCGCGTTCCCGATCGGCCTCCGGCCAGAACAGCGCCATCAGCCTGTCGCGGCTGACAGGTCGCCCCTGCGACGCAGCGACGCACGCTATCAGTGCCAGTCGACGCCGTTGCGCGATCCGGCCGCTCATCGGGCCCGCTGGCCCTTCGATCAGTGCCCCGCCCAGAAGCTTCAATCTGAACATGGCGCGTGCCTGCAGGTCGGGACGATGGAGATCGCGAGACAGAAACGATATGCCGCGAGAAGGAAACGACTGCGGCTCCCCAACTTGCGTCCAGGCGTGAGTGGGGGCAAGCGACGAGAGCCTCCGCATGCGCGCGACCAGCGCGCCCGCCCCGACTTCGACACGCTTCACTCACACCCTGGAGGGAGTCATGAAGGCGTTCCGATCGCTGTTCAAGTGGTTCGCACCGCTCAGCCTGGCGACACTGTTCGCGGCCTGCAGCGACGGAGGCGACGAGGTGACATCGCCGGGGCTGAAGCCTCAGCTCACGCTCGGCTCCGGATCCGCCTCGACGCTGCTCGGCCGCGCCACGTTCTCGCAGGATGGCAACTTCAAGGTCAAGCGCATCACCGGTGACTGGCATGTTGAAGTAAAGGCTCACCGCGACCTCGACCTGGCTGTGCAGCAGATCGTTTTTCAGCCGGGCGGTCAGAGTGGCTGGCACAGCCACCCGGGGCCGGTCTTCATCCAGGTGGTATCGGGCACCATGACGTTCTACGAGTCCGATGACCCCACCTGCACACCGATCGTTCGGACGGCCGGTCAGGGTTTCCTCGACGTGGGCGAGCACGCTCATATCGCGCGCAACGAGACAGGATCGACCGCGACGAATATCGTGACCTATCTGGCCCCGCCTGGTGCTACGCTCCGTATCGACCAGCCCAATCCCGGCAACTGCCCGTTCTGAGGTCGGTTATCCATACCGACGCAAAGGCCCACAAAACCCGGCCGCCGACGCCAACATGGTCTTCTCGGCGGCCGGCCTCATCCCGGTAGCCTCTACCTGAACTCCTTCTGCAGCTCGTCCAGCGCCGCGCTTCCCGGGCACAGTGCCTCGTACGGCAGGTCAACGAGCGGCGTCTCCGTCGTCCCGTTCACCGCGTGCATCTCCGGCGCGGACTGATCGATGTACAGCAGCCCCGTCGGAACCTCGCCGCGCGCCTGCACCGCTCGCACGTGCGCGTACGCGGCATCCCGGTCGCGCGGATCGTGACTGCCATCCACCTGCCGGAACCGCACGACACTGCCATCGTGCATCGTCACGCTCGTCGCCGCGCCGGCCTCGGTCGTCGCCGTGATCTCGCGCTGGAGGGGCACGAAGTCGATCGCCGCCAGCTCGTGGTGGCGCTCGCGAGTCGAGCGGTAGCTCTTGGTCGAGCCCTCGTGATCGTTGAAGGTCACGCAGGGTGAGATGACATCCACGAGCGCGAACCCCCGGTGCCGTATGCCCGCCTTGAGGATCGGGACGAGCTGCGTCTTGTCACCCGAGAATCCGCGCGCAACGAAGGTCGCGCCGAGCGTGAGCGCGAGAAGCACCGGGTCGATGGGCTGAAAGACGTTGGCTTCGCCGCGCTTCGACTTCGTTCCGACATCGGCGCTCGCGGAGAACTGGCCCTTGGTCAGGCCGTAGACCCCGTTGTTCTCGATCACGTAGAGCATGTCGAGATTCCGGCGCATCACGTGGCAGAGCTGGCCGAGCCCTATGGAGAGCGAATCGCCGTCGCCCGATACGCCGACGTACACCAGGTCCCTGTTCGCCGCGTTGGCGCCGGTGGCGATCGATGGCATGCGGCCATGCACGGAGTTGAACCCGTGCGACTGCTTCAGGAAGTACGCCGTCGTCTTGGATGAGCAGCCGATCCCGCTGAGCTTCGCCGCACGGTGAGGCGGGAGGTCGAGCTCCCAGAACGCCTGCACGAACGCGGCGGTGACCGAGTCGTGGCCGCAGCCGGCGCAGAGGGTGGACATCGCGCCCTCGTAGTCGCGCCGGGTGAGGCCGAGCGCGTTCTGCTGGAGCGAGGGGTGACGGACCGGAGGCTTCTGGATCGAGGTCATGCGGGCACTCCCGCCATGTGCCCCGTCACGCCGGTGATGACGCGATCGGCGGTGAGGGGAAGGCCTCCGTAGTCGAGCACGGGGATCATGTGATCGCGCGGAACCCCGGTCTCGATCGCGAGCATCGCCCGGAGCTGGGCATCGCGATTCTGCTCGATGACGAAGACGGTCTCGTGCGCTTTGAGGAACTCGGTGACGGCGCGATCGAAGGGGAAGCCGCGGATGCGCATGTAGTCGGTCGTGATCCCGCGCTCCTTCAGCCGGTCGATCGCCTCCAGCACGGCCGCGTGGCAGCCGCCGATCGAGACGATCGCGACATCGGCATCCTGCACCGTGTGGAACTCCGGTGCAGGAACGTGGCGGGCCGCTGTCTCCAGCTTCCGCGTGAGCCGATCGACGACCTCCTGGTACTCGTCAGAGTCCTCGGTGTACGCGCCATGCTTGTCGTGGCCGGACCCGCGCGTGAAGAACGCACCCTTTGGATGAACGCCCGGCAGCGTGCGCGCGGCAATCCCATCGTTGTCCGTGTCTGCATAGCGGGAGAAGCGTGGCAGCTTCTCGAGCTCCTCCGCGCTCAGCACCTTGCCGCGGTCGGGACGATACGAGTCATCCCACGAGAGCCTGCGGCACATCCAGTCGTTCATCCCGATGTCCAGGTCGGAGAGGACGAACACCGGCGTCTGGAATCGCTCGGCAAGGTCGAATGCCGCGATGGTCATGTAGAAGCACTCCTCCGGATTGGCCGGATAGAGCGTGATGTGCTTCGTGTCGCCGTGCGAAGCGTACGCGGCGGCCATCAGGTCGCCCTGCTGGGTGCGCGTGGGCATACCGGTGGAGGGGCCGGTGCGCTGCACGTCGAAGACGACGCATGGTACATCGGCATAGTACGCGAGCCCGATGAACTCCTCCATCAGGGAGATCCCGGGCCCCGCCGTGGAGGTGAACGCGCGCGCGCCCATCCAGCTCGCACCGATTACCATCCCCACCGCTGCGAGCTCATCCTCCGCCTGAATGATGCAGTATTTCTTCTGTCCAGTGGCGGGATCCACGCGGAAGCGCTCGCAATACTCCTTGAAGGCTTCCATGAGCGACGTCGCCGGCGTGATCGGATACCACGCGCCCACCGTCGCGCCGGCGTAGACGGCGGCGAGGCCGCAGGCGGAGTTCCCGTCGAGCAGGATGTGCTCCGCGGTGGCGTTCATGCGCTCCAGGCGGAAAGGCAGGGGACACTCGTAATGCTGCTTCACGTAGTCGTAGCCGAGCCTGATGGCGCGGAAGTTCGACTCGAGGAGCGAGCGCTTCCTGGAGAACTTCTCGCGCAGCATCTCGCTGACGACATCCATGTCGATGTCGAGCAGCGCGACCAGCACGCCGACGTAGGCGATGTTCCGCATCAGCGTGCGCTCGCGATCACCGGCGAAGGCCTCGACGCACATCCTGCCGAGGGGTGCGCCGAGCACGGTGATCTCGTCGCGGGCGAGCTTGGCGTCGAGGGGCCAGGAGGAATCGTATAGCAGGTATCCACCCGGCCGCACCGACGCGACATCCCGCGCGTAGGTCGCCGGGTTGAAGGCGAGAACCAAGTCGATCGCGGGCGGGCGCGCCATGTAGCCGTCGCGACTCACCCGGATCTCGTACCAGGTGGGAAGGCCCTGGATGTTCGACGGGAAGATGTTCTTCCCGGTGACGGGAATACCCATCCGGAATATCGCCTGCATCAGCAGGCTGTTCGCGCTCGCGGAACCGGTGCCGTTGACGGTACCGATCCGGAAGGCGAAGTCGTTCAGGCGATCGCTGCTGCCGGCTCGCATGCGGGGCGTCCTGCGTATGGGATCTGGAGATCGAACTTGCGCATGTCCCACGCGGCGGTGGGGCATCGTTCGGCACAGAGGCCGCAGTGGAGGCAGACGTCCTCATCCTTCATCATCAGCCGCGCGGTCTGCGGGAGGGGGGCCGACGCGTATAGCGCCTGGTCCGGGTTCTGCGCCGGCGCGGAAAGTCGCGTCCTGACCTCTTCCTCGGGTCCGCCCGGAGTGATCGTCAGGCAGCTCACCGGGCATATGTCGACGCACGCATCGCACTCGATGCACAGCTCGGCGGTGAAGTGCGTCTCGATGTCGCAGTTGAGGCAGCGCTCCACCTCACGCGCGGTCTGCTCGGCGGTGAAGCCGAGCTCCACCTCGAGGCTGAGCTTGGCGAATCGCTCGGTGAGATCGGCGTGGGTCATCTTCGCGCGAAGCGCGGCATCGTAGTCGTTGCTGTAGCCCCAGGAGTGCATCCCGACTTTCGCGCTCACGAGATTCATGCCGTACGCCGGCCGGTCGGTGATGGGAAGGCTCTGGCAGTGATTGTGAATCGATATCGCCGCCTGGTGCCCGTGCTCCACGGCCCAGATGATGTTCTGCGGTCCCCACGCGGCGTCGCCGCCGAAGAAGACCTGCGGATGCGTGCTCCGGTGCGTGACCTTGTCAACCACCGGCATCCCGTGTTCGTCGAAGGCGATGCCGATGTCGCGCTCGATCCAGGTGAAGGAATTCTCCTGGCCGATTGCCAGGATCACGTCGTCGCAAGGTATGACGACGGTGTCGATCACCTCGCTCTTCTGCTTTCCGTTGGACTCCGACCACCGGAGCCGCTCGAGCTCCATGCCGACGAGCTTCCCGTTCTCGACGACGAAGCGCTTCGGCGCGTGATTCTCGAGGATCTCGATCTGCTCCTCCTCCGCATCCTCGAGCTCCCAGGGCGACGCCTTGAAGTACTTCCGCGAGCGGCGCGCTATGACCTTGATGTCCTTCCCGCCGACGCGCTTCGAGGTGCGACAGCAATCCATGGCGGTGTTGCCTACGCCAACGATCAGAACGCGCTCGCCGATTCTCTCGGTGTGCCCGAAGTGGACGTTGGCGAGCCACTCGATGCCGATGTGGATCGAGTCGGTGTCGTGACGACCGGGGAGATCGAGCTCCTTTCCCTTCGGCGCGCCGCTGCCCACGAAGATCGCATCGTACCCCTCGGCGAGCAGCGCCTTCATGCTGTCGATCGGGGAGCTGTAGCGGACGTCGACGCCCATGTCGACGATCATGCCAATCTCCTCGTCGAGCACGCTCGCGGGGAGCCGGAACGACGGGATGTTCACGCGCATAAGCCCACCGGGGCGATCGAGCTTCTCGAAGATCGTGACCTCGGAGCCCTGGGGCATGAGGTCGTTGGCGACGGTGAGTGCGGAGGGTCCGGCGCCTACGAGGGCGACGCGCTTGCCGTTCTTGTTTGGAGGAGCCTTGGGGAGGCGGTCCGCGACATCGCCGCGCAGGTCGGCGGCGACGCGCTTGAG
>JBGTMW010000596.1:0-2994 GCA_041743365.1 Gemmatimonadaceae bacterium | reverse complement strand
CCGAGGGCGCTGCCCATCGCGCGAGCCACACCATCGCGCGCCTGCTCCAGGGGATCCACGAAAGCCCTACGAGACGTCCATTTCGCCCTTGCTGACCATCACGGCCGCGCCGCCCACGCGGATGGCCGTGATGCGGCCGTCGGTCTTGTCTGCTTCGACCTCGAGAATGCTCGGTCGACCCATCTCGAAGCCCTGCTCCACCACCCATCGCAACGTCCCGTCCTTCACAGCGTCGCGCGCGGCGAGGTAGCCACCCAGCGCCGCGGCTGCCGATCCGGTGGCCGCATCCTCCCCGATGCCGAGCCCGGGGGCGAACATGCGCGCGCGAACGTGCGAGCCCTCGCGCTCCGGATCGCGGGAGAAGACGAAGATCTCGGGTGCCCATGACGCCTTCAGAATCGCATCCCATTTGTCGGGCTTCACGCGAGCGCGCTTGAGCGCGTTCCGGTCGCGGATCGGCACGAACAGGAATGGCACGCCGGTCGAGATGGACTGCGGCGACCACGTGCCTCCGGTGAGGTCCGCGACCTCGAGCGAGAGCAGGTCCGCCAGAGCGCTCCGCGACGGTGGCGGCGGGCCGATCTCGGGAAGCTTGGCGACGCTGAACTCGGAGAAGACGGGCGCTCCGTTACGGGTCCTGATCGCGACGTGAACCGGTCCCACGCCTTCCTCGAAGATCACGCGCGTGAGGTCGCCGGCGACGGGGATGTGTCCGAGCGCGGCGAGAGCGTGCGCCGTGCCGATGGTCGGATGTCCGGCGAAGGGGAGCTCCCCCGACGGCGTGAAGATCCGGAGACGGCGTGTGTGCGCGGGATTCTCGGGAGGCAGGACGAAAACCGTCTCCGACAGGTTGAACTCCCTCGCGATGTTGTGCATCCGATCGGCATCGAGTCCCGCCGCGTCGGGGAATACGGCCAGCTGGTTGCCGCCGAACAGCGTGTCGGTGAATACGTCGAGCGTGCAGAAGAACATGTTGGAGGTGCGCCGAGGCGCTGTCGGGCTACTTCTCGCCCATGAATGGGTATCGGTAGTCGAGCGGCGGAGAGAAAGTCTCCTTGATCGCCCGGGCGCTGACCCAGCGCACCAGATTCAGCTTCGAGCCCGCCTTGTCGTTGGTGCCCGAGCCGCGCGCACCGCCGAAGGGCTGCTGTCCGACGACCGCGCCCGTCGGCTTGTCGTTGATGTAGAAGTTTCCCGCGGAGTTTCGCAGTGCCTGCATCGCCTGGCGCACCGCTCCACGGTCGCGCGAGAAGACGGCGCCAGTGAGCGCGTACGGCGACGTGTGGTCCACGAGATCGAGGGTCTCCGCCCAGCGCGCGTCGGCGTAGACGTACGCCGTGACCACGGGGCCGAAGATCTCCTCGCACAGCAGGCGATAGCCGGGATCGGACGTCTCGATCAGCGTGGGCCCGATGAAGTAGCCTTCGCTGCCATCGACCTTCCCGCCGGCAATGATCTTCGCACTCTTCCTCGCGTCAGCGATGTACTCGCCGATCTTCCCGAATGCGCGCTTGTCGATCACCGCGCCCATGAAGTTCCGGAAGTCGGTCACGTCGCCCATCTTGATGTCATCCATGATCGCCACGACGCGATCCCGCACCTCCTCCCAGAGCGATGCCGGCACGTAGATGCGGCTCGCGGCCGAGCACTTCTGCCCCTGGTACTCGAATCCCCCGCGCGCGATGGCGACAGCCAGCGCCTCGGGATCGGCCGAGGGATGCGCGATGATGAAATCCTTTCCCCCGGTCTCGCCGACGATGCGCGGGTACGCCGCATATCGTCCCATGTTGGAGCCGATCGTCTTCCACATGGTGTTGAACACTCCGGTGCTCCCGGTGAAGTGCACACCGGCGAGGTCGCGATGGGAGAGCGCGACATCCGAGATCGACGCGGCGTCGCCCGGCACGAAGTTGATCACGCCGGGCGGCAGCCCCGCCTCCTCGAGGAGCTTCATGAGGTACCAGGCGCTCGGAATGGAGCTCGATGCCGGTTTCCAGAGGACGACGTTCCCCATGAGCGCGGGAGCGGTCGGCAGGTTACCCGCGATCGACGTGAAGTTGAAGGGCGTAACCGCATAGACGAATCCCTCGAGCGCGCGATAGTCGAGCTGGTTCCACATCGCGTGGGTGCTCATCGGCTGCTCGTCGTACAGCTCCTGCGCGTAGGCCGGGTTGTACCGCCAGAAGTCGATGAGCTCGCATGCCGAGTCGATCTCCGCCTGGTAGACGGTCTTCGACTGACCGAGCATCGTCGCGGCGTTGATCGTATCGCGCCAGGTGGTTGTCAGCAGCTCGGCGGCCCTGAGAAACACGGCTGCGCGGTCCTCCCATGCCCAGCTCGACCACTCCCTGTGCGCCGCGCGCGCGGCGGCGATCGCCTGCTCGACGTGCTTCGTCGATGCCTTGTGCCAGTCGCCGAGCACGTGCCTGTGGTCATGCGGCATCACCGCCTGTGCGGTGTCGCCAGTGCGGATCTCACGCCCTCCAATGATGAGAGGGACGTCGATGCGCTCCTTCGCCATTGCGGCGAGGCGTTTCCTCAGGGACGCCTTTTCCGGCGATCCGGGCGCATACGGGCGAACGGGCTCGTTCACCGGGTGTGGCACCCGGCGTGTTCCGGAGAAGGCCGCAAGCGGGCCGGGCGCCGCGGCGGCTGACTGTGCGGCATCGGGCCGCTGCGGAGAAGCGGTCGGAGCCTTGCTTGCTCTACGGGGCTTGGCTTCGCGGACGGGCATGGGGCTGGACGGTGAAAGGGAGCCGAAAGATAATGGGGCCGCGCCGCACGCGGCGACTCGATGCTATTCTCAAGGCCATGCGAATCCACGACACGGACCGCGGTCGCTGGCGCGCGTTGGTTTCCGCGATCGCGGCGACGCTGGCTGTCTCCTGCGCTCCGCCCGGTCCCGTTCGGCTCGGGGAGCAGCTCGCGATCGAGGGCGAGATCGGCACATCGACCATGCTCGTGATCCGCGGCGACGCGGCGGCGGCTCTGGTG
>JBGTMW010000595.1:0-5138 GCA_041743365.1 Gemmatimonadaceae bacterium | reverse complement strand
CGGTGGCACGGACCATGTCGACCGGAACACGGCAGCCTGCATCGGTCGTCGCGGAGCCCGACGAGGCGGCTGCGACCGTAGTGCCCACGATGTTCGGTGAGCCCTCGCTGGCGAGCGAACCGAAGTCGCCTGCGAAGGTGTCAGTCGGGGCGAGTGGTGCCCGAAGCCGGATCGATGCGCTCCTGAATCTCCTCGTCACCGAGAACGCGTCGGATCTCCATCTCCGGTGCGGCGAGCCTCCGATCCTGCGAACTCACGGCGAGATGCATCGCATCCCCGGCCAGGCTGTGCTGCACAACGATGAGGTCGAGGCGATGCTGTTCTCCATCATGCCAGACCGGAATCGAAAGGAGTATACCGAGCTCAACGACTCCGACTACGCGTACGAGATCGAAGGGGTGGCGCGCTTTCGCGCGAACGCCCTGCGCGATCGAATCGGTGCCGGCGCCGTATTCAGGGTGATTCCGGCGCAGGTCGTGACCGTGGAGCAGATGGGCCTGTCGCGCGAGGTCCAGAACCTCTGCTACCTGACGAAGGGTCTCGTCCTCGTCACAGGCCCGACAGGATCGGGGAAGTCCACGACTCTCTGCGCGCTGGTGGATCTCGTCAACCGAAGCCGCAGTGACCACATCATAACGATCGAGGACCCGATCGAGTTCGTCCACCCGAACAAGAAGTGCATCATCACGCAGCGCCAGGTTGGTGTGCACACGAGCTCGTTCAAGCACGCCCTTCGCGCCGCGCTGCGCGAGGATCCCGACATCGTGCTCGTCGGCGAGCTTCGCGACCTCGAAACCGTGTCGATCGCGATCGAGACGGCGGAGACGGGTCACCTGGTCTTCGGCACCCTGCACACGACGACGGCCGCCAGCACCATAGACCGGGTCATCGACCAGTTTCCGGCGGATCGTCAGGAGCAGATCCGGGTCATGCTCTCGGAGTCGATGAAGGGCGTCATCTCGCAGACGCTGTGCAAGAAGATCGGTGGTGGTCGCGTGGCAGCGCGCGAGATACTGCTGTCGATTCCCGCCGTGTCGAACCTCATTCGCGAGGGGAAGACATTCCAGATTCCATCGGTGATGCAGACCTCGCGTCGTCACGGGATGATCACGCTCGGCGACGCGCTCATCGAGCTCGTCGATGGTGGGCAGGTCGAGCCGAAGGAAGCGTACATGAAGTCATCCGACAAGGTCGCCTTCCTGGCCCTGCTGCGTGCGCGCAACCACGACACGAGCTTCATCGATGGGCACATGGAAGCCGCGGCCGAAGCCGGCGCGGAGGCACCGGCGGCCAAGGGCCTACCCAAGCTTCAGCAGAAACCCCTGGCCAAGGCGACGGCAAAGCGGTAGCCGCGGATGCACGAAGGGCGCGAGCCGAAGCTCGCGCCCCCTCGTCATGTGGTCCTCCAGCCCGTCAGGTTGCGTTGTCGGGCTCGGCTGCCTTTTCCCCACTGGCCGAGTCGTCGGTAGTCTGGTCCTGCTGGAGATCGCCGCGAGGGGTCTCGTACTCCTGCCGTTCGGCGTATCCGTAGCCCCCGAGCACCTCCCCCCCGCGCATGTAATCGTGGCCATACCCGCGTCCCAGCGGGTAGTCCTTGTGTGCGGGATCTTCGCTATCGGTCATCCACACCTCCGGGGAAAGAGTGAGTCCTCCGATCCGCCGCACCGAGCGTGCCGTCCTGCTCGGGTGTGGCCGGTCAACCGTGGCCGCTTGTTGGGGTTGCCCGATCCCAGGTATACTTCCTGGCTATGGAAATTCGTAACGTCGCAATCATCGCGCACGTCGATCATGGGAAAACCACCCTCGTCGACAAGATGCTCCGCCAGGCGGGCGCATTCCGCGATAACCAGGTAGTTGCCGAGCGGGTCATGGATTCGAACCCGCTCGAGCGCGAGCGCGGAATCACCATCCTCGCGAAGAATACTTCTATACGATGGAAAGGCACGAAGATCAATATCGTAGATACGCCCGGCCACGCCGATTTCGGGGGTGAGGTCGAGCGGATCCTCCGGATGGTGGACGGAGTGCTGCTGGTCGTCGACGCCTTCGATGGCCCCATGCCACAGACCCGGTTCGTTCTCAGAAAGGCGCTCGCGCTGGGCAGGACGCCTATCGTCGTGATCAACAAGATCGATCGCCCCGGGGCGGATCCGATGCGGGTCCACGACGAGGTGCTCGACCTGTTCATCGAGCTCGAGGCAGACGAGGCGCAACTGGACGCACCGGTGGTCTACGCCTCGGGGCGCGACGGCGTAGCTACCCTGGACATGGCCGTTCCCGCGATCAACCTCGAGCCGCTCTTCGAGACCGTGGTCAGCAAGGTACCCCCGCCCCCGCGAGATGCGAACGGCACCTTCCAGATGCTGATCTCGACGATCGACTATTCGCCCTACCTCGGGCGCCTGGGGATCGGGCGGATCGAGCGCGGCACCGTCACGGTCGGGGAGCAGCTCGCGCTGCTTCCACTCGACCAGGGCGCAACGGCCGCGCGTGCCCGGGTGACCAGGCTGTTCGGGTTCGAGGGGCTCGAGCGCGTCGAGCTCAACTCGGCGTCGGCCGGCGAGATCGTCGCGATGGCCGGCCTCGAGGGGGTGGAGATCGGCCTTACCGTCACCGACGTAGAGCACCAGGAGCGGCTCGAGGGGATCTCGGTCGAGGAGCCCACGATCTCGGTGGACTTCATGGTCAACAACTCTCCCTTCGCCGGCAAGGAGGGGAAGTTCGTGACGTCGCGCCAGATCCGCGAGCGGCTGCACAGGGAGCTCGAGAAGAACGTCGCCCTCAGAGTCGAGGATACCGAGAGCACCGATACCTGGACGGTTTCCGGGCGCGGAGAGCTGCACCTGACGATCCTGATGGAGACGATGCGACGCGAGGGGTACGAGTTCCAGGTGTCCCGTCCCCGGGTCATCACGCGTGAAGGCGTGAACGGGGAGCGGCTCGAGCCGTACGAGGAGCTGGCGATCGACGTTCCCGAGGAGTTCCTCGGCGCGGTGATCGAGATGCTCGGTCCCCGGCGCGCGGAGATGCTTGAGATGAAGAATCCCGGCCAGGGTCTCGTCCGCCTGCTTTACCGGATTCCGGCGCGCGGCCTTTTCGGCTTCCGGTCGGAGTTTCTTACGACGACTCGCGGAATGGGGATCATGCATCACCGGTACCTGGAGTATGGTCCCTGGGCGGGTCCGCTGGCTGGGCGCTCGCGCGGGACGCTGGTTTCGATGGAGAATGGCACGGTCGTCGCGTTCGCCCTGTTCAGTCTGTCTGAGCGCTCGACGCTGTTCGTCGGGCCGGGCGCACCGGTGTACGAGGGAATGATCATCGGCGAGAATTCGCGGGTGGAAGACATGGACGTCAACCCGACGAAGGAGAAGAAGCTGACGAACATGCGGTCGAAGTCGAGCGACGAGAACATTCAGCTGGAGCCGCCGAGGGAGTTGACGCTGGAAGGCGCGCTGGAGTATATCGAGGACGACGAGTTGATCGAGGTGACGCCGCAGGCGATCCGGTTGCGGAAGCGGTTCCTAGGTGCGAACGATCGGAAGAAGCTGTCGCGGGAAGCGAAGCGCGAGCGGGCACGCGCGTCGTACTAACCTCCCTCCTGGAGATGGAACTCATGTTGGGCAAGTTCGAGTCGTCGGAACCGGCGCTGTCCCGCGCCCGCAACGATGGCGATCCGGACGACGAGGAGCTGGACGACGATCTCGACGACGAGCTCGACGACGACGAGGATGAGCTCACGGATGACGTCGAGGCTGATGCGGACGAGGAGGACGACCTCGACGATGATGATGAGGAAGACGAGGACGAGGATCTCGACGAGGACCTGGATGAGGACCTCGACGACGATCTGGTCGACCTCGATGACGAGTACGACACCGAAGACGAGGATCGCCACAAGCCGGGGCACTCGCGTTACGAGGACTGAGCGCGGGTCGTTGGAAGTGGCGATCGTGATCGGGGGCCGGCGGTGCGACTCCGGCTCCCGGTTCTCATCATGGGAGTCGATTGACCATGTTGGCGGGCGCCGCTAGTTTTCGTGGTTCCCGATGTTGGGGCCTGTAGCTCAGGTGGTTAGAGCGCACGCCTGATAAGCGTGAGGTCGGTAGTTCAACTCTACCCAGGCCCATAGCGTAAGTAGCACAACGAAACGACTTACCGATGCGGCGTACCCAGAGGGGTGCGCCGCACTGTCGTTCAGGGTACGCGAGGGGTACGCCTTCGGTGAGGATTCGGGCATCAGATCCGCGCCTCCGTTTCCGCTGCCGCCTGGGCGTTGACAGCCTCCACCACGTCTCGGAATTCCTCGCGAAGCCGCTCCACTTCGCTCCACCCCTCGAGGCGGGTAAACCATTCTCCACGCGACATCCGGGCAGCGAATCCACAAAGCACCTCGTCGGTCCGACGATACGCCTCGCGCGCCCGTTCGATGCACTGAGGCGTCGCCTCATCGTTCAGGCCGAAATGCTCGGAGCCCTCATCCTGGGTGCGCGCGACGAAACTGCAATGCCAGCAGCGGAATGCGCCATCGGCCCACGCCACACGGCGCGCTACGACGAGCGGGTTATGGTGGCACGCCTCGGCCGTGTGTCCGCCGTCCTCACAGACCGCGCAGCCACTCTGACCATGCCCGCCGTCCATGCTCTCGAGCTGAGCCCTGGCACACCGGAGCGCCGCGATCGCCTCGGTGTAGTCGGCACATGTGATCGGACCCTCGCGGTAGATCACGGAGGGCTGAAGCTCCACGGTCGTCATTCGTTCTCTCCTCTGATTTTCGCGCGGATCTGCTGAGCTTCTTCCTGCGCGTACTTCGCTTCCTGGTCGGCGTAGACCTGGTCAGGCATCTGGCTGTCGGTCCAACCGCCGTGCGATTTCAATCCCTCGCGCGAGATGCCCAGTCGCTTCGCCTCGTCGACGGCGACACGGCGTAGCCCATAGCCCGCGCGACCCTTCACGTGCGGCACCTTCGCGAGGTCCTCAGCCTCGCGGAACCAGCTGCGCCATGCTGTGCCGTCGATCGGATCGACGGTCCCGTGGCGCTCAGGATCCGCAACGCCGGCGTTCACCTCGTCTTTCAGCGTCCGACCGCCCGGCAGCTGGCCTGACGGAAAGAGCGGATAGTCGGGCAGCTCGGCCTCGAG
>JBGTMW010000594.1:0-2176 GCA_041743365.1 Gemmatimonadaceae bacterium | reverse complement strand
GCCGTCGCCGGTAACAAAACATCTGACGGTGAGGCTCGCCGCCACAATGGATGTCCTCAATGTCCTCTGATTCCACTCGTCGATCCATCGCCATCGCATGGTTCGTTGCAGCTGCCTGCGCGAGCCCGGAACCGGATCGGGCGGACAGCGTAACGGGTGACCGCGCCGGCGCCATCGCGACCGTCCCTGCGGCCGAACCCCGGGATTCGTCCGTGCTTTCTCGTGCCGACACCATGGAGGGAGGGCTCCGCCTCTGGAACACGGCGAATCTCGAGAAGAGGCTGGACCTTCAGGGGATGGCCCCGCAGCGCCTCCCGGACCCGGTGCGCCACTCCTTCCTCTCCGTCACCGGCACCGCGTACACGCTCGGGAACGCCGAGCTGCAGGTCTTCATTTACCCGAACACGGCCGCAGCAGCGCGCGATGTCGCTCCACTGGATACGGTGTCCGTCTCGCCGCCCTCGGAACGGATAGCCTGGGGGGCGAAGGCCACCCTGATCACCAACCGGAATCTGGCAGCCATCCTGCTGAGTGATAACGCATTGCAGATCGAGCGGGTGCAGCGTGCCCTGATGGCCGGATTGAGCCCCGAATAGCGAACCGGGCCGTCGTTCGTCGACCATCGCACTGACCACAGCAGCCATCAGCCTACCGGACCACCCAGTGTCCCGATCGAAAGAACCCCGCCACGGCGGGAACTCGCGCAATCGACCGACCGCCGCGCTGGCGAAGCCGCCTGTCGCCTTGCCGGGCTCGCGCGCCCGCGTCAATGCCGGTGATGTCGACCGGCCTCGCCGGGCGGAGGGACTCGACCTCGACCCGGTGGAGGGCGACGCGCCGGAGTTGGAGCAGGTGGTTCATCGCATGCTCGAACTCCTCGGTGAGGATCCGGAGCGCGAAGGGCTCGTCCGAACACCGTTGCGCGTGGCGAAGTCGCTGGCCTGGCTGACGCGCGGCTACGATCTCGATGTCGAGGACGTCGTCGGCGAGGGGGTGTTCGATGAGGGGCACGAGAACATGATTCTCGTCCGCGACATCGAGCTGTACTCGCTGTGCGAGCACCACATGCTCCCCTTCTTCGGTAAGGCGCACATCGCCTACATCCCCGATGGAAGGATCGTCGGGCTCTCGAAGCTGCCGCGCATCGTGGACATGTTCGCGAGGCGGCTTCAGGTCCAGGAGCGGCTCACCGAGCAGATCGCCCGCGCCGTGGAAGATGTCCTGCATCCGCGCGGCGTCGGTGTGGTGATCGAGGCGTATCACCTATGCATGATGATGCGTGGCGTCGAGAAGCAGAACTCGAAGACGATCACCTCGGCGCTCCGCGGAACTTTTCGGAGCGACGGCAAGACGCGCGATGAGTTCCTGAGGCTGGCGCACGGCGGGCAGCAGTTCAGCTTCTAGCGCGATGGGCCGGTGACCACCTGGTCACCCGCCCATCGGCGCGGGCCGGCTCCGGCTACAGCAACCTTCCCTGATCCTCGTCGCGCCTGGGCACCTGATGACAGGCGCGGCAGCGCGCCTCGTACGCCTCCTCACCGCCCACCATGATCGTGGCGGAATCGTAGCGCGCCGGCATCCCCTCGATCAGCCGCTGGTTTCGGCTCGCGGGCGCGCCGCAGAGAACGCAGATCGCGTGAAGCTTGTCCACGATCTCCGCCACGGCCATCAGCTGCGGCATCGGACCGAAGGGCTCGCCGCGGAAATCGGTGTCCGTGCCTGCCAGGATCACGCGGCGCCCCCGCTCGGCGAGAGAGGTGGCGAGAGCGACGACGCCGGCATCGAGAAACTGCGCCTCATCGATCGCGATCACGTGTGCCGTGGGATCCACGCAGCTCGCGATCTGGCGCGACGAATCCACGGGGATCGCGTCGACCGTGCGACCGTCATGGCTCGACACGGCGTAGATACCGGCGTATCGCTGGTCGAGGTGCGACTTGAAGACCTGCACGCGACGGCGCGCGATCATTGAGCGCCGTACCCGTCTGATCAACTCTTCGCTCTTGCCGCTGAACATGACGCCGGCGATGACCTCGATCCATCCGCCGGCCGACTGGAATCCCGCGCTCACTCGCCGCGTCGCGGGGGCGCGGCGCCACGCGGCGCCCGACCCTCGGAGGCCGAGTCGCACTGCCCACGATCCGTACGCCCACGGTCCGAGGGGCCACGTGAAGGG
>JBGTMW010000593.1:0-3293 GCA_041743365.1 Gemmatimonadaceae bacterium | reverse complement strand
GGATCGGCCTCGTCGTGGGGCAGACGTGATCCGCACGCCGGACTCATTGAAGCAGCAGAGGATGTCGGCGCGCGGCCGGTCGAGGACGCGTGTCCGTCGGTCGGGTGTCTCGAGGACCGCATTTCAAATGATACCCGATGCAGGAATCGCTCAATGCCGGCTTCGGCACAACGGGGTGCGGCTCGCGAGGCAGCCCCTCCGTGTGCGCACCGAGGCCACGAGGGCGCCAGCAGCCCGGGCTCGGCGGCGGTACGCGAGTAGTTCTTCACGGACGCGTCGGCGATCATCGCCTCGACGCTGTCAGCCGCGGTCTCCCCTTCGACCAGCGCTCCGGCAGCCGCCTCCGTCGAACCGAATGCGACGAGGAGCGCTGTAGCCGTCGTGGCGAAACGATGGGCCGGCAGGAGTTCTGGGACCATTGTCTCCGGGGGCGCTGCCAAACGTATATCGGGGACAGGACAAAAAGTGGCACTCGGTCCTGATACATGCTACCCCGCCACGCGGTCCCGCGGCCTGGGCCGAAGACTCACCAAATACCGGGCCCGTGGACGAGGATGCGAGTGGCGCGATCGGATCAGTACGCCATCCCTGAAGCTTCGGACCCAGCGTACCCCAGTTCTTCTTCGCGTACGCGAGCAGGTCGTATCCATTGTCGCGCATGTAGTTGGCGACATCGCGATCGATCGTGCCGGTGCGGGCGTCCCACAGCGGAACGGAATAGCCGTCGCGCCCGATCGGGCCATAGATCGCCTCCCACGCGGAGAGCTGACCGCCGGCTCGGCCCTTCGTACCCAGCACTGCCTCCCATGCAGTCATCTCGCGCACCGTGACCAGCGGCTGACCCTCGACGGTCCGCTGGAAGTACCGCTCGGTCGTGTTGAACGGATCCCTGGGAATCCTGAACGCGTTCGTGTCGGAGTAGATGTTCACGAGCTGATACCGCTCGAAGTCGATCGGATCGGGCTGAAGAACCCAGCCACCGCCGAAGAAGTCGGGATTCCGTAGCAGCAGCGCGAGAGTCTGCCAACCGCTCGCGGATGCGCCTTCCACGTGCCGCGCGTACGGCTTGGCGATCATCCGGAACTGCCGCTCGAGCAGCGGAATCATCTCGTTGATCACCGCATCGCCATACGGTCCCTGATTGACCGAGTTCACCGAGTACGAGTCGGGGAACCATGGTGTCGCCTGCTGCAGCGTCACGGCGATGAAGCGCGGGTAGTCATCGCTGGTCCACGCCTCGTACATGAGGGAGTAACCCTTGAGGCGCCGAATCTCCCGGCGAATGTCATCGCTCATGGTGGTGCTCCTGACTGGTAGGAAGGACGGCGAACCCATCGCGCCGCGAGGCGAAAGGTGTGACGGGCGCCTTATGTCAGACAGCCATCCGGGTCGATTTCCCCTACCCGCCGCTCAACCCGGGGGGCGGGCCGGAAAGCGCATCGTTTCCCGGTCGGCGCCCGTGCGACGGAGCCCCGCCGCTGCTTCCGAGCGATAGGGCTCGACCTCCGGCCCGCCCCGCTCCCAGAGCACCAGCGCCAGCCAGTAGTACCTCGCCGCCTCGACGGGATCCCCGCGCTCCTCGATGATGTGCCCGAGCTCCAGCGCCGAGCGTGTCGCGAGGCTGCCCATCCACGTCGTCGGGGGAACCAGCGACCTGAAGATCGCCTCGGCCGAGTCGGCGCGGCCCGAGGCGCGGAGAAGGTTCGCAAGGTGTAATCGCATCGCCGGCGATGGCATGAACTCGAGATCGGTCGCGCCGTGGCTTCCCCAGAGCCTGAAGGCCTCGCCGGCGTGACGCCGCGCGCGTTCGACGTCGCCGACGCGCACCGCAAGCCGTGCCTCGATATCCTCCCGCAGCGATTCACGATAGGTGGGGAAGAGCGAGTCGTACGGAAGCGCCTGGAAAACCGCCTGCCAGCGCCGCGCCCGGCTGCTGTCGCCCTCTGTCGCATGATACGCCGCCTGTGCCCAGCCAAACCAGAGAACAGGGCGCGTGTAAAAGTACGCGACGGCCGAGTCCGGAGTCACGTAGGACTCGACCGCCGCGAGCGCGGCAAGGGTCTCGGCCGAGTCGGATATTCCGGCGAGACTCGTGGACAGGATGCCGCCCGCAACGACCCGCTCGAAGCTGGGAATCTCCGAATACGCTCCTTCGCGCAGCTCGCGTGCGACCTCGCGGACTCGCCCCTCGGCCAGCATCAATTGCACCCTCGCTCCCATGGCCGTCCGTCGCGCCAGTCCCGCGCCGGGACGCGCAAGCGTCCGGGCGAGCAGGCGCTCGGCGCGCTCCGGCTGATATGCGCGCAGCATCCGAAGCACCGCGATCCAGCGATCGATCGGCTGTTCCACGATGGTATCGAGGAGGGTCTCGAACGTCTCATCGCTGCCGAGCATCGATGCGAGCGCCAGCTCCGATCCGCGAATTATCGACTGCGCCGTGTCGGCTTCGCGCAGCAGCCGAATGTACCGGCGAATGTCGGTGGAGTCGCCACCCCACGCGGCGAGATACGCCGAATGCGCCAGCCCGAGGACGTGAGTGGAGTCGAGCGCCAACGCGCGATCGGCAGCGCCGCGCGCCTCATCGGGACCGGCGCCGTACTGCCAGCCGGAGACGAGATGGGTGTACGTGAGCATCAGCCAGGTATCGACGTCGGCGCTGTCGAGCTGCAGGAGTCGCTCGGCCAGCTCCGCGGTGCGTGCCCCGCGCCCGGCGACCGACGCATCGTACATCTGAACCCGAATCCGCTGGCGTTCGCTCAGCCCATCCTGGTGTCGGAGCGCGAGCGCCGTGAGATCCGCCAACCCTCCGTACGGCTGGGCCCGCGTGAACTGGATCCAGGAGCGGATGGTCACCGCTTCGAGCGCCGCGAGCGCGAAGGCGGTGTCGAGCCTGAGCGCGCGGGTGATGGCCGCGTCCGCCTCGCCGAGCCTGCCCTTGCGCATCTCCGCCCGCGCCTCGAGGTAGGCCTTGAGTGCCTCGGGCGACTCGGTGATGAGCGGGCCCACTCCGCCTCCGCCTTCCGTGGAGCTGGAGCCAGCGACCCGGCTGATCACCTCGACCGCTGCACGCTGCACGAGCGTGCCGAGGCTGTCGGACGACGCCTCGACGCTCAGCGCGCCCTCGGGCTCGCCGTTCCCCACTCGATAGATCCTGAGCGTGAGAGTCATGATCCGGGCGGCCTCGGACAGCGATCCGAGCACGAAGTAGCGCGCCCCCAGGCGCCGGCTGATGCCGTCCGCCTCCTGCGGGTCGGGCGCCCTGGCGCGTCCCTCGCGCTCCGACCTCAGCGGAC
>JBGTMW010000592.1:0-6135 GCA_041743365.1 Gemmatimonadaceae bacterium | reverse complement strand
CAGCCGTGGAGAGCGACTGGATTACGTGGCTGCGAGGCACCGCCACCCGCGAGGAGGCCCGGCCAGACTAGCGCCGGCCGCTACTGCGCCTCCGCGTACGCGTCCGTCGGTGGGCACGAGCAGACCAGGTTGCGGTCCCCGTAAGCGCTTTCGATCCGGCCGACCGTGGGCCAGAACTTCCGGTCGCGCAGCCACCGGGCCGGGAACGCCGCTCGCTCTCGCGAATACGAGTGACCCCAGTCATCCGAGACGACGGTCGCTACGGTGTGGGGCGCATTCTTCAGCGGATTGTCATCGCGGTCGAGCGTCCCCTGCTCGATCTCGCGAATCTCGTCGCGGATCGCGATCAGCGCTTCGCAGAAGCGATCGAGCTCCTCCCTCGACTCGCTCTCCGTGGGCTCGATCATGAGCGTTCCCGCAACCGGGAACGACACGGTCGGAGCATGGAAGCCGTAATCCATCAGCCGCTTCGCGATGTCCTCGACCTCGATTCCAGCGGAAGCCTTCAGCGGTCTCGTGTCCAGGATGCACTCGTGAGCTACACGCCCCTTCGTGCCCTTGTAGAGCACCGGGTAATGGCCCTCGAGCCGCTTCGCGATGTAGTTCGCATTCAGTATCGCGACCATGGTCGCGAGGGTGAGCCCCTCTCCGCCCATCATCTTGATGTACATGTAGGAGATGGGAAGGATGCTCGCACTGCCCCACGGCGCGGCCGAGACCGCGCCCACCGCCTGTTCTCCTCCAACCCGTATGACTGGGTGGCCCGGGAGGAAGGCCGCCAGGTGCGCCCCCACTCCGATCGGACCCATGCCCGGACCGCCGCCGCCGTGCGGGATGCAGAACGTCTTGTGGAGGTTGAGATGGCAGACGTCTGCTCCGATGTCGCCCGGCCGGCAGAGCCCGACCATCGCGTTCATGTTCGCCCCATCCATGTAGACCTGCCCACCCCCCTCGTGGACGATCTCGCAGACCTCGCGGATTCCCTCCTCGAACACGCCGTGCGTCGAGGGATAGGTGACCATGAGCGCCGCGAGGTCGGACCTGTGCTGCGCGGCCTTCGCGCGGAGGTCCGCCATGTCGATGTTGCCCGACGTGTCGGTCTTCACGACCACTACCTTCATCCCCGCCATCACGGCGCTGGCAGGGTTTGTCCCATGCGCCGACTGCGGGATCAGGCAGATATTCCGGTGGCTTTCACCGCGGGACTCATGGTAGCGGCTGATCACGAGAAGGCCGGCGTACTCACCCTGCGACCCCGCGTTCGGCTGCAGCGAGACCGCGGCGAACCCGGTGATCTCCGCCAGGTCGCGCTCCAGCTCCGTGAGCATGTCGCGGTACCCTGCCGTCTGGTCGCTCGGAGCGAATGGATGAAGCGCGCCGAACTCCGGCCAGGTGACCGGAAACATCTCCGCCGTCGCGTTGAGCTTCATGGTGCACGAGCCGAGCGGGATCATCGAGTGCGTCAGCGACAGGTCGCGTGACTCCAGCCGTCGCATGTATCGCAGCATCTCTGTCTCCGAGTGGTAGCTCGAGAACACAGGGTGCGTCATGAACGCCGTGGTACGCGCCGCCGGGCCGGTGATTCGCATCTCGAGTCCCTCGGCCACGTCGTCATGGTCGAACCCCGGGTCCTTGCCGCCGTTGAACGCGGCCCAGAGGTCGGCTATGTCGGCCACGCTCGCGGTCTCGCCAAGAGAGACCCCGATGGACGAGTCGTCGACGAGACGCACGTTGATCTTCCGCTTCGCCGCCGCATCGACGACCTCGCTGGCCCGGCGTCCCGCGACCTCCACGCGGATGGTGTCGAAGTAGAGATCGTGCGCGACCCTGTGCCCGAGGCGTTCGAGACCGGCGGCCAGAGTAACCGCGCGATGGTGGATCCTCTCCGCCATCCGCCTGATCCCGCGCGGCCCGTGCCAGACAGCGTACATCGATGCCATCACCGCGAGCAGCACCTGGGCGGTGCACACGTTGCTCGTTGCCTTCTCGCGGCGGATGTGCTGCTCGCGCGTCTGCAGCGCCATGCGCAGTGCAGGATTCCCGTGCACGTCGCGCGAGACCCCGATGATGCGGCCCGGGATGATGCGCTTGAACTCGTCGCGGGTCGCGAAGAACGCCGCGTGGGGGCCGCCGAAACCCATCGGCACACCGAATCGCTGCGCACTGCCCACGGCGATGTCCGCCCCCCACTCACCGGGAGGCGCAAGGAGAGCCAGTGCGAGGAGGTCGGTGGCCACCGTGACGAGAGCCCCCGCGCCGTGTGCACGCTCGCACAGCTCGCGGTAGTCGTGCACTCCCCCATCGGTGGCGGGATACTGAACGAGTGCGCCGAATGTCTCCGATCCGAAGGCGAAGGTGCGGTGGTCGCCGACCACGACGGTGATACCGCGGGCCCGGGCGCGGGTCTGGACGACATCAATGGTCTGCGGGTGACACAGCTCCGAGACAAAGTAAACTTCCCTGCCGGGCTTGCCCGCGGTCGCGTACGTCATCGCCATCGCTTCGGCGGCCGCCGTACCCTCATCGAGCAGCGACGCGTTCGCGATCTCAAGCCCGGTGAGATCGATCACGACAGTCTGGAAGTTGAGCAGCGCCTCGAGCCGTCCCTGCGCTATCTCGGCCTGGTAGGGAGTGTATGCCGTGTACCATCCCGGATTTTCGAGGATGTTGCGCCGGATGACGGGCGGCGTGATGCAGTCGTGGTAACCCATTCCGATGAACGAGCGAAAGATCTCGTTGCGCGACGCCATGAGGCGCAGCGCGGCCAGCGCCTCGTGCTCGCCCATCGAGGGGCCGGTGCCGAGGGGGGCACGATATCGGATCGCGGCGGGGATCGTCGCCTCGATCAGCTCTTCGAGCGTCGCGTGGCCCAGCGTCGCCAGCATCTCCTGCATGTCGCGCCCGGAAGGCCCGATGTGCCGCGGAATGAAGCCGTCGTCCGTCACCTGCACGTCCCGAATCGTGGTCGTCATGAATTACCTCGGAGCGGTCGCGCCGGGCGCGTACCGAAAACCGGAAGGAATCGCGGAAGTCCTGCTGCCGGACAAACGCCGCCTGCGGTGCAGCAGATCCATTGAGGTCCTTGCCCCCCGCAGCTCGGCCGGGTAGCAATTTAGGCCATGGAGCAAGGGCGCACATCTGCGCGCGGGTCCTTTCGCTGGCGCACGCTGGTCACCCCCCCGGCCGGGGGCGCGGAGAACATGGCCGTGGACGAGGCCCTCATGTCTCACGCTCGCCGCAGCGGCGAGTGCGTGATCCGCATCTACGAATGGCGCCGCCCGACCCTCTCCCTGGGCCGAAACCAGACGGCGCGCGGCCACTACGACCTGCGCCGGGCCACCGAGCTTGGCGTCGAATTCGTGCGCCGGCCCACCGGGGGACGCGCGGTTCTGCATCACCGGGAGCTGACCTACAGCGTCACGGCGCCGGGCGAGCGGCTGGGTACGCTGCGGGAGTCGTATCGGAGAATCAACCGGATCCTGCTCGCGGCACTTCGGGGCCTCGGAGTCGAAGCCGTGGTGGCGCGCCGTGCCGCGCGTGCCCCGAGCCCCGGCACTACGCCCTGCTTCGACGCGCCGGGGGAGGGGGAGCTCGTGGTCGGGGAGCGGAAGCTGGTGGGAAGCGCGCAGTGTCGCGACGGCGATGTACTGCTTCAGCACGGCTCGATCCTGGTCGATGACGATCAGCAGCTTGCGAGCACTCTCCTCCTCTCGCAGACGGCGCCGCCCCCCTCCCCGGCCACGCTCCGGTCGCTGCTTGGCTGTGTACCCAGTGCAGCGGATTTCGCCTCGCACGTGACAAATGCACTCGTGACCCTCGAGGACGCGGATGCGTCTCCCCTTGTGGTGGATTCGGCGCTCGAGAGCGACATCTCCGGCGCGCGCCCTCGATTCCTCGACGACAACTGGACCTGGCGGCGCTAGCCGCCTCGACCGCCCCCGGACCCCGCCCCCCAATGCGCACAGCCCTCCTTCCCGCCCTCGCCCTTGTGCTCCTCGCATGCGAAGGAGGCGACGGCGATGATGCGGCCACCGGCGGAACGATGGTCGTGACGACGGCAGCCCCCGCGGGGTCGCTCCTTCCGCCACTGGTGGATGACAGCCAGGGAAAGCAGGTGACCGACCAGATCTTCGACCATCTCGCCGAGATCGGAACGGAGATCAACACGGTCGGGGACGATGGCTTCATGCCGCGGCTCGCCCGGAGCTGGGCCTGGGCGAGCGATTCCCTCTCGATCGCTTTCTACCTGGACCCCGCCGCCCGATGGCACGACGGCGTCCCCGTTCGCGCCGAGGATGTCCGGTTCTCGCACCAGCTCTACACCGACCCCGCCGTGGCATCGCCCATCGCCGGGGTGATAGCGAACATTGATTCCATTTCCGTTCGCGACTCGCTGACGGCCGTGGTGTGGTTCGCGCGCCGGACGCCCGAGCAGTTCTTCGAGGTCGCGTACCAGATCCACATCCTCCCGCGCCACCTGCTCGAGAACGTTCCGCGAACCGAGCTGGCTACGTCGGAGTTCGCCAGAAACCCCGTCGGCTCGGGCCGATTCCGGTTCGTTCGATGGGATCCCGGCGCGACGATCGAGATCGTTGCCGACACGGCGAACTATCGTGGCCGTGCGAAGCTGGATCGCGTGATCTGGAGCGTCGCCCCCGACCCGATGGCGGCGGTGACGAAGCTGCTTGCGGGCGACGCCGATTTCTTCGAGGCACTTCGCCGGGAGAGCATTCCGGAGATCGAGCAGAACCCCTCGCTTCGAGCGCTGCGCTACACACAGCTTGCCTACACCTATCTCGGCTTCAACAACCGGCGGCCACTCTTCGCGAATCGCGAGCTCCGGCGCGCGATAGTGATGGGCGTCGACCGGGAACTCATCGTGCGCAGCGTGTTCGACTCGCTCACTCGGACGGCGATCGGTCCCGTGTCCCGCGCGCTCTCGACCGCCGACACGAACATCGCGCAGATACCGCACGACACTGCCGCCGCGAAGGCGGCCCTCGATTCACTCGGCTGGCGCGACGCGAACCGCGATGGGATTCGCGAGCGCGGCGGTCGACCGCTGCGCTTCTCGGTGATGGTGCCGAGCTCCAGCTCTCCACGCATTCGCATGGCCGTCATGATGCAGGAGCAGCTGAGGCGCATCGGTGTCGACATGCAGGTCGACCAGATCGAGCCGAGCACCATGTCGGCGCGCCTGAACAGCCGCGACTTCGACGCAGCGTTCGGAGCCTGGAGCCTGGATCCAAGTCCCGGCGGAGCCCGACAGACCTTTCACAGCAGCAGCGCCGCGAGAGGCGGCCTGAACTACTTCGGATACCGGAGTCCGACGTTCGACGCGTTCGTGGACAGCGCCATCGCGGAGATGGACCCTGCCCGTTCGCGGGCGCTCTTCCGCAGGGCCTACGACACGATCGTGCAGGACGCGCCGGTTATGTTCGTGTACGAGTTCCAGGGGCTTGCCGGTGTGCACAGGCGGCTCGACATCACGGGCATGCGTCCGGACGCATGGTGGGCGGACATTGCCGACTGGACGATCGCCCCGGACCAGCGGATCGCGCGCGACCGCATCGGCCTGCGGACGGCGCCGGAATAGGCCGTGCGGCAGCTCATCGCCCGGCGGCTCACGCAGGGCCTGGCGGTGATCATGATCGTCGTCACGGCCACCTTCGCCCTGATTCGCCTGGCGCCCGGCGATCCCTTCGCCGGCGCCCTCGACTCGCCGACCGTATCCGCCGAGGTCAGGGCCGCATGGCGCGCACGATACGGCTTCGATCGGCCGATACCCGAACAGTACGTTCGCTACCTCGGCAGCGTGATGCGCGGCGACCTGGGATACTCCACCTCGCAGCGCCGATCCGTTCGCGACGCGCTGGCGGACGCGCTCCCCAACACCCTGCTGCTCATGGCCGTGGCGCTTGCGGCGAGCTTCGCCGCGGGGATCGCGCTTGGCGTCTTTCAGGCCGTGAGAAAGGACTCCATCGCCGACCGGCTGATCGGGAGCGTGACGCTCGTCTTCTACTCCATGCCGGACTTCTGGCTGGCCCTGATGATGATGCTGACCTTCGCCTACTGGCTCCCGCTCTTTCCCGTCACGGGAATGGTCGACGCCGTGATGTATCCGTACTGGCCCGC
>JBGTMW010000591.1:0-1671 GCA_041743365.1 Gemmatimonadaceae bacterium | reverse complement strand
ACGATGCCGCCTATGCCGCGCGCATCTTGCGCGGCGAATGCCGCGGCCTCGGCAACGTCACCCGCAAGCCGCTCCCGCCCGCGCCCGGAGGCGACTGATGCCGCGGCGCGTGATCGAGAGCGACATCGTGATCATCGGCTCCGGAATCACGGCCGCGATGTTGGCCGCGAAGCTCGCGGCCGAGCGTCACGCGACGATCACCATCGTCGAAGCGGGCGGGCCTTCTGCCCCGCTGGCCGAGCGCGGAATGCGCCGTACGCGCTGGAAGAGCTACGGCGAAACGCCGTGGCCAAAGGACCACGTCGATGATCAGAACGTCGTCGGCACGGCCTACGGTTACTCCCCATCGATGAACGTCGGCGGCCTCGCCATGCACTGGGGAGGGGTGACCCCGCGCTTCTCGCCCGAGGATTTCCGCGTGCGCTCGATCTACGGCGTCGGCGACGACTGGCCGATCGATTACGACGAGCTCGATCCATTCTATCAGGAAGCCGAGGACCGGATGGGCATCGCCGGCGAGCAGGGTCCGCCCGATCTCGATCCGCGAGGCAAGCCATTCCCCATGCCGGCGCTTCCGCTCTCGTACAACCTGCAGCTGCTGCGCGACTGGGCCGCAAAAGCGGGAATCCCGATGTGGAGTCAGCCGAGCGCGAAGAACTCGGTGCCGTACGACCAACGGCCCGTCTGCCAGCGCTGCGACACCTGCACTCCGGTGTGCCCCACCGGAGCGAAATACTCGCCCGATTTCACCTTCGATGCCCTCGTGCGAGCGCGTCGTATAGACATCGTCGCGCACACCCTGGTGCGCCGTCTGCACGCCGACGAGAAGAGCGGGCGGATCACCCGAGCCGTCGGCAATTCCGTGGTTCGTCCGGCCGATGAGGTCGAGCTGCGCGCGAGGACGTTCGTGCTCGCCGCAGGGTTCGCGTGGAGTCCGCATCTGCTCCTGCTGTCAAAGTCCACGCACTATCCCAACGGCATCGCCAACCGGTCGGGGATGGTCGGCAAGTATCTCTGCGGCCATCGCAACGTCGCGGCACAGATCAAGCTTCCGCTCCCGCTGTACCCCGGCATGAACACCCAGCATTCGCTGGTGACCAAGAAGTTCATGCGCCCGGGAAAGCTCGAGCGCTATGTGCGCCACGACCTGCGTGTGTGGGAATCGTCGTTCGGCCGCGAGGCCAGGCTGCGTGACGACCGCGGGGAGCTGCTGCTGGGTGATGCGCTGCTCGGCGACTGGCGTCGGCGAGTGAACGACGGTGGCGTCGCCCGCGTGCGCGCGTACTATGACGTGCTGCCAGCCCGCGACAGCGAGCTGACCCTGGATGCGACCGCACGGAACGGGTGGGGCGATCCAATGCCGCGGCTCCAATTTCGCGACGCTGCCGAGTCCATCGCACTGCGTCCCCACACCGAGGAAACCGTCCGCAATCTGTTCCGCGAGATGGCACGAGCTGGCGATGGCGAGATCGTGTCATCGGCGAGCGCGGCGGGGGACATCGGCCAGGAGCATCCCGGCGGCGGGTGCCGTATGGGAGCCGACGCGGCGACGAGCGTCGTCGAACGCACGGGTCGAGCGCACGATCACGAGAACCTCTTCATTGCGGGCGCCCCGACCATGGTGACCGCGAGCTGCTGCAACGGCACGCTCACCTTTGGCGCCCTCGGCCT
>JBGTMW010000590.1:0-4243 GCA_041743365.1 Gemmatimonadaceae bacterium | reverse complement strand
GACCACCTCGCCCGGGGCGACCGGTCGACTGCCCTTGCTCTTCACGCCCTGATCACGGTTGCAGGGCCTGATGGCTGTGCCTCGCTGAACGAGATCGCGATCCACTCCCGCGATGATCACATTGCGGCGCTTCGGGCAGAGGGAAAGGACGCAGAGGGCGAGGCGGGGCGGCTCGGGCTGGACGAGGTCCGCGCGCATCTCGCCGGGTCGGTTCTACCGCGGCTGGCCAGCGAGGGCGCCGTGGTCTTGCCACAGTCGGGGCTCACCCCGTCCGAAGCCAAGGTGCGGCTCGTCGAGGCGGTATGGGCGGACATAGCTCCACATCGCGGGGCGGTCGCCGAGGTCCTCAAGCACAGCGGGGAATTCGCCGTCACCGAGCCCGCCGCGCCCGCGCCCGCCACCGCGCGATCCGTCCTCGAGGCGCAGGGACTGGTCAAGATGTACCGGCGGCGTCGGGTGGTGAACGATGTGGCCCTTCGATTGCAACAGGGCGAGATCGTCGGACTCCTCGGCCCCAACGGGGCCGGGAAGACCACCACCTTTTACATGATCGTCGGGCTCATTCAGCCTCTCTCCGGCCGGATCCTGCTGGATGGGGCCGACATCACCGCAATGCCCATGTACCGGAGAGCTCGCCGGGGCATTGGCTACCTGTCGCAGGAACCCTCGATCTTCCGAAAGCTGTCGGTCGAGGACAACATCACGGCCATCCTCGAGACGCTTCCCATGTCAGGGGCGCAGCGACGCGAGCGACTCGAGACATTGCTGGACGAGCTCAGCATCAAGCATCTTCGTCACAGCCGCGCCTACGCCCTGTCCGGTGGGGAGCGGCGGCGGCTCGAGATTACGAGGGCCCTCGTGACGAACCCGAGCTTCATGATGCTGGACGAGCCGTTCGCGGGTGTCGATCCAATTGCCGTCCATGACATTCAGACAATCGTCTCCGGGCTTCGCCATCGCGGTATCGGTGTGCTGATCAGCGACCACAATGTGGAGCAGACGCTGGACATTGTCGATCGCGCCTACATCATGTTCGACGGCCAGGTGAAGGTGTCGGGTACCGTGCGCGAGCTCGTGTTCGACGACACGGTCGCGCAGATCTATCTTGGTCCGACACTCGCCGAGCGGCTGCGCGCCCGCTTCTCGAGCGACAGCAATGGAGGCAACGGCCGATGAGACCGGGGCTGAATCAGAGCACGCAGCTCAAGCAGGAGATGAAGATCAATCCACGCCTGTATCAGGCGATGGATCTGCTCTACATGCCGCTGCTCGACCTCCAGCAGCACCTCAAGCAGGAGCTCCTGAACAACCCCTTCCTCGAGCTGGTCGAGCAGGACGAAGAGGACGAGGAGGATGGCGTCGAGGCGGAAGCCCAAACGGACCAGGATGAGAAGCAGCAGAACGACGAGATCGACTGGGAAGAGATCCTGCTCGACGGCTTCGACGCGGGCGGCCGCCGCGAGGAGCACGAGGAGAAGGAGTACTACGAGCCGGTCACGGTCGACACCCGCGACCTCAGCGACCACCTTCGCGAGCAGATAGCGCTCCTCGAGGTGACTCCCCGCCAGCGCCTGCTCGCGGAGGAATTCATTGGCAACATCGACGAGAACGGCTGGCTGGCGTGCCCCCTTCAGGAGGTCCTCGACTGCGCCAACGACATGCTCAAGCAATACGCAATCGACTCGGACCTGGACGAGGACGATGTTCCAGAGTACACGCTCCAGGAAGCCGAGGAGATGCTCACGACGGTGCAGGGTCTCGACCCGGCCGGCGTCGGCGCCCGCAACCTTCGCGAGTGCCTCATGCTGCAGCTCCGCGATGCGGGACTCGAGCAGTCCGTTCCATTCCGGCTGGTCCGCGACTGCTTCGATGAGCTCATCAATCACCGCTGGAGCGAGATCTCCAAGCGCTTCGGGATCAGCCCGTCGGACGTGCAGAAGGCCGCCGACGAGATCGCCAAGCTCGATCCGAAGCCGGGCCTCATCTACAGCAGCGCCAGCGACAACTACATCATTCCCGATCTCATCGTCGAGAAGATCGACGGCCGCTACCATATCTTCCTGAACGACGCGAACCTCCCGCGCCTCAAGCTGAGCCGCGCCTATCAGGAGATCGCGCGCGACAAGAAGAAGTTCGACGGAGAGAACAAGGAGTTCATCTCGAACAAGCTGAACTCCGCGAACTGGATGATCCAGGCGATCGAGCAGCGCCGTCAGACGATGCTCAAGGTCATGAACTACATCGTCGACCGCCAGCGCGACTTCTTCGAGAAGGGCGTGCAGTTCCTCAAGCCGCTGACGCTGCGCGAGGTGGCCGAAGTCATCAGCATGCACGAGTCGACGGTCAGCCGCGTGACGAACGAGAAGTTCGTCCAGACGCCGCGCGGCGTGCTTCCACTCAAGTACTTCTTCTCATCCGGCCTGTCGACGACGGGAGGGGAGGATGTCTCGGCGCGAGGGATAAAGGCCCAGATCCAGAAGCTCGTCGAGGACGAGGATCCGAAGCATCCGCTCACCGACCAGGCGATCGTGAACATTCTCAAGGAGAGCGGAGTACAGATCGCCCGCCGCACGGTGGCGAAGTATCGCGACCAGCTCGGCGTGCTCTCCGCCCGAATGCGCAAGCGGGTGTGACGATCACCGCCCGGCACACGAGCACCCCCCCGACTCCACACATGCGAGCGGCCGAAGCCGTGGATGTCAGCGTGCTCGTTCCCGCCAAGGACGAGGCGGAGAACCTGCCTCTGTTCATGGAGCAGGCTGCCGCCGCGTTCGCGAGCGACCCGAAGGTCCGCTACGAGGTGATCGTCGTCGACGATGGCTCCGTCGATGCGACGTGGGCTCTCCTCGAGCAGCTGCGCGCCCGGTACCCCTTCCTGCGATCCGTCCGCCATCGCGCCCGTCGCGGAATAGCGGACGCCCTGCGCAGCGGGTACCTCACGGCGCTCGGCAAGGTCCTCGTTTTCTATCCGGCCGATCTTCAGTACCGTCCCGAGGACATCCCGCGGCTCGTCGCTCCCATCCTCGCCGATGATGCGGACATGGTCACCGGCTACAAGCAGGGGGACTACGACAAGAAGTTCGTATCGAACATCTACAACCGGCTCAGCCGGACCCTGTTCGACATTCGCGTGCGCGACCTCAACTCCGTGAAGGCCTACCGGCGCGAGATCATGGATGGAATCCCGCCACGGCCCGACTGGCACCGGTACATGATCGTGATCGCGCACACGCAGGGATTCACCGTGACCGAGATCCCGATTCCGTTGTACCCGCGGCACGCCGGCCGGTCGAAGTTCGGCATAGGCCGCATTCCGGTCGGCGTGCTGGACATGCTTTCCGTCTGGTTCGAGCTCAGGTTCGGGAAGAAGCCATTGCTCGCGTTCGGGATGATGGGTGCAGGACTCTTCGTCCTCGGCGTTCTCATCGGCATCGCCGCATTGATCTGGCGATTTCTCATTCCCCTCGAGTGGGGGGGGCAGGTCGGCTTTCGCCCGATGCTCAATCTCGTGGAGACCTGCGTGATCGTGGGGAGCATCTTCTTCGCCACGGGACTTCTCGGCGAGCAGATCGCCGGCCAGCGGGCCGAGGTCCGCGAGCTTCGCCGGCAGCTCGACGAATTGCGCACGCAGCGCGAGCCCACTCCCCGATCCTGAATCCATGAAGGTTCTTTTCATCACGCACTCCTTCGCGAGCAGTGGCGGGGATGCGTCTGGATCACCCGAGCTCCGACTCGCCGTCGCGCTGGGCGAGGAGAACATCGAGGTCCTCATTCTCGCGCCCGGCAAGGCCGGGAGCGTCGGCGAAGATGTCGAGGGCATTGCCATCGAGCGTTTCGAGCTTCCGCGGCGCGAGATGGCCCTTGCATCTCCGGACTCGTCAGGTCAGGCCGAGACGAATGCTTCATGGCGCTCCCGTGTCACGACGCTTCGCTTCCTCAGCGCCGAATTCACGAGCGCCGTGCGGGCACGCCGATCCTTCGAACCGGACATCGTCCACGCGCACTGGTGGTTTCCCGGAGGGCTCGTGGGAACGTGGGTGAGCGCACTCGGAAACGTCCCCCTCGTGACGAGCCTCCACCGTGCCGATCTGCGCTCTGCACAGGCGGGCTCGTTCGCGCGGCCGCTCTTTCGTCACGTGATGAAGCGCTCGGCGATCGTCACCGCTGATTCCCACGGCCTGGCACGAAAGGCGAGGGCGGTTTTCTCCGGGCGCGATCCGGTCGTCGCGCCCATGCCCGCGGC
>JBGTMW010000589.1:0-18444 GCA_041743365.1 Gemmatimonadaceae bacterium | reverse complement strand
CTGGCCTCGCCGAGCGCTCGACCGATGAGCTATCCGGGGGCGAATGGCAGCGCGCGAGGATCGCGAGGGCACTCGCCCAGGACGGCCAGGCGATGGTGCTCGATGAGCCCACCACACATCTCGACATCGCCCACGAGATGGCGATGTTCGAGCTGCTCGATGTCCTGGCGCGCGACGGTCACGCGATCCTGCTGGTGAGTCACCAGCTCAACCTCGTCGCTCGCTTCGCCCAGGAGATCATCCTCCTCCACCGTGGAGCGGTGGTGGCGTCGGGAGAGCCATCCGCCGTGATGCGCGGTGCGACGCTCGAGCGAATCTACGATTGGCCACTGGTGGTGACTCGCGATCCCGCCATCGGCGCCCCGTCACTCGTTCCCCTCCGCCGTCCGACCGCTCGCCAATGACGCCGCAATTCACTTCACCGCCGCAACGCCCGGAGCCATCGTGAAAGTCCTCCGCTCGATTCCGTTGCTCTTCATCGCGACGTCCGTCGCGGCCCAGGAGCGCCCCGACAGCAGTCGTCTGGCTCCGGTGATAATCACCGCATCCCGCACCGAGTCGGCGCAGACCGTGTCGACCGCGGCGACGACGGTGATGTGGGGCGACGCCCTCAGGGCGCGCGGCATCACAACGGTGGGCGCGGCATTGCGTGAAGTGCCTGGCGCGTCGGTAGTCCAGAGTGGCTCGCAGGGCTCCGAGACCGCGCTGTTTCTTCGAGGCGGCGAGCGTGACTACGTCCAGGTCCTCATCGACGGCGTGACAGTCAACGAGCCCGGGGGGTTCTTCAACTTCGCCAATCTCACGACGGACAACATTGATCGCATCGAGATCGTCAGGGGACCGACGAGCGTCCTGTACGGCTCCGACGCGATGGCAGGTGTCATCCAGATCTTCACCCGCGCCGCGAGTGGTCGAGTTCAGCCGGAGCTTCGTGCGCGCGTCGGGGAGCGGGTCCGTGCGGATCTCGAGGCGAGCGTCGCCGCCGGATCGGCGCGCTTCGGATACTCGCTCGGAGCCGGACATCACCTGTCGAGTGGAGTGCACGAGCTGAACAACGATTATCGCAACGATGTCGTGAGCGGACATCTTCGATTCGCTCCCGTCTCACGCGGGGAGGTGAGACTCACCGGGCGCTTTGCCGACGCGCGCTACAATTATCCCACCGAGTACTCCGGCGACCCGCTCGACAGCAACAGCTACAACACGGAGCGCCGCCTGTCCCTCGGCCTCGACGCGAAGTACGCCCTGCATTCGCTGGCCGATGCGCGGCTGGTAGTGGGCTCGAGCCGATTCCAGGGAATCTCCGACGACGTGTCGGAGCGCCTTGACGATTTCGGTTTCCGCTTCGAGGCGCTGTCGACGCGCCGCAACGTCGACGCCAGCGTCGGCGTGCGTTTCGATCCAGCGACGACGCTCACCCTCGGTGCCGACTTCGACTGGCAGCGCAGCGAAGGCACCGGCGAGGATCCGGAATCGAACGCCCTGCTTCAGCGGTGGAGTCGCGCTGCATACGTTCAGCTCGCCGGCGACGCGCACTCGAGACTGAGCTACACGGTCGGCGCCCGACTGGAGGAGAACGAGCGTTTCGGGCAGTTCCACAGCTTGCGCGCGGCTGCAGGGGTTGCTCTCTCGCCCGGAATGACGGCGCGCGGGGCCGTCGGAACCGCGTTCAAGGAGCCCCTCTTCACGGAGCTCACCGGAGGCGGGTTTGCGCGTCCGAACGAAGGCCTCGACCCCGAGCGGTCATCGAGCTGGGAGCTTTCGGTGGAGCAGCGTTTCCCGGGCGACGTCGCGGCCGTGGCGGTGACGTATTTCGACCAGGCCTTCGTCGACGTCATTGAATTCGTGCCCCTCGACGGCGATCCCGATTTCTTCTCCGAGTACCGCAACCTGGCTTCCGCCGCGTCGCGCGGCTGGGAGCTGGAGGGGCGCGCCGGGATCGTCGGCGTCGCGAGCGTACGTGCCAGCATCACGGTCCTGGACGCAACGGTGCGCGCGACTCCGGGGGCACCGACTACACGCCTTCTCCGGCGCCCCTCCCGCTCGGCGTCGGTGGTGGTCGTGAGCCCGGTGAGCGCGCGGCTCAGCCTGCACGGCGAGCTGTCGCATGTCGGACGCCGTGACGACATCCGCTACGACTACTACGACTTCACCTCGTCCCGCGAGCGCCTTCCCTCGTACGAGCTGATCGGGGCCGGCGGCAGCTACGTCGTACGCCGTGGAACGGGAGGGCGCATGCTCGTCGCGATCGACGTTCGAATGGACAACCTGCTCGATGAGCGGTACGAGGCGGTCGCGGGCTTCGCGACGCCGCGAAGAACGCTGAGCATCGGGGCCAGGCTGGCTCCGGGCGGTAACGACGTCGGCGCCGCAGCACGGTCTGAGCGTTAGCTTTCTCCCATGCCGCTCCTTCGCACGGACGCCGTGGTCCTGCACGTCTTCGACTACCTGGAGACCTCGCGCATCGTGCGCGTGGCGACCAGGGAGCTCGGCGTGCAATCCGTGCTCGCACGCGGGGCGAGACGCACTCGCAGCCGCTACGGAAGCGCCCTCGACCTGTTCGCCAGCGGGGTGGCCGAGCTCTCCATCAGGCCCGGGCGCGACCTGCACACCCTGACGTCGTTCGATGTCCAGCGCGCCCGACCCGGGATCGCTGAGGATCTGGGCCGCTTCACGGGCGCCTCTGCAATCGCCGAGCTGGCCCTGCGCTTCAGTGGCGAGGACACGCACCCCGCCCTTTACGATGTCCTGATCGAGTCCATCGATGCGCTCGACGTCGCTTCGTCCGCCGAGACCATCGACGTGAGTCTCGGCTGCGCCTGGAGGATCGTCGGTGAGCTCGGCTTCGCGCCATCGATCGACCGGTGCAGCTCGTGCGAGATCGCGGTGCCGCTCGCGGAAGCTGCATCGTTCGGCCACCGTGCGGGCGGAGTTCTCTGCGCGAGTTGTGCGCGGCTCGAGCCCGTGCATCGATCGCTGCCGGTGGATGCGCGCCGCGCTCTCGCCGCGTGGCTGGCCGGTTCAGTGCCTCCCGTACTCGGGGCGGGAGAACGCCGCGCGCACCAGAGGCTGCTCCGCGAGTTCCTGAGGGAGCACCTCTCCGATGGGCGCCCGCTCCGCGCATTCGACGTCTGGGAGAGCGAGCGTTGGGAGGAGCGGAGCGTCTCCGCGATCTCGCCGGCGTGATCATCGGAACGGCGGGCCACATAGACCACGGCAAGACTGCCCTCGTCCAGGCTCTCACCGGCGTCGACACGGACAGGCTCCCCGAGGAAAAGCGTCGCGGCATAACGATCGAGCTGGGCTTTGCGCCGCTCCTGCTCGATGGCGTCGGCACGGTGGGCATTGTGGACGTTCCCGGGCACGAGGCGTTCGTGCGGACGATGCTCGCGGGCGCAACCGGAATCGATCTCGCCATGCTCGTGATCGCTGCGGACGAAGGTGCGATGCCACAGACCCGCGAGCACCTGGCAATCCTTTCACTGCTGGGTGTCCGCGGTGGGGTGGTCGTGTTGACCAAGCGCGACCTCGTGGATGATGAGTGGCTCGCGCTCGTCGCCGACGATGCGCGTCTTCTCGTGGCCGGCTCTCCCCTGGAGGGCGCGGAGGTCGTGAGCGTATCCGCCACGCGGCGCGAGGGTCTCGACGAGTTGCGCGCGGCGCTGCTCCGCGCGGCCAGGGCGATCCCGGAGCGCGGCGGAGGGGACCTGTTTCGAATGCCCGTCGACCGGGCCTTTACGGTTCGGGGAACCGGCACCGTCGTCACCGGGACGGTGTGGAGCGGTACGCTTCGCCGCGACGACAGTGTGCGGCTGATGCCGGCGGATAGCGTGGCGCGTGTGCGCTCGCTTCAGCGGCATGGCGAAGTCGTTCGCGAGATCGGCGCCGGTGCACGCGCCGCGATCGCCCTTGCGGGGCTGGATGTCGCCGACATCCCGAGAGGCTCCGCCCTGGTGGGGGGTGCCGGCTGGGCGACGACGACCATCCTCCTGGCAGAGGTGTCGCTGCTCACCTCGGCGAGTCGCCCACTCGATCCCAGGACGCGGGTGCGCTTCCACCTTGGCACTGCCGACGTCGGTGCCCGCATCGTCTCCAGCAGCGGCCCACTGGCTCCGGGCAGCAGGGTCCCGGCGCGGATCATTCTCGAGACGCCGCTGGCGGCGCGGGCGGGCGACCGCTTCGTGCTTCGCAGCCCATCGCCCTCGACGACGATAGGGGGTGGCGTGGTGGAGGACCCGCTTCCGCCACACCGAAGAGCCAGAGGAGCCGGGATAGCCGAAACACCATCTCGGCAGCTCGTGAGGTTTCTGGAGGAGGCCTCGACCATGGGTCTCGACGAGACCACGATACCCGTGCGCATCGGCATTGCACCGGCGGAGGCAGCGGCCATGATCGCAGGTCCTCCCGCGATCGCGCTGAGAATCGGGGGGCGCATATATGCGCCCGCGTCGGCGGAGGCACTTCGCACCAGGCTGAGGGTACTTCTTGATGAGCACCACCTCGTCCATCCGTTGGAGCCCGGCGCCTCACTCCAGTCGATTCGGGCGAAGCTCGTCGGATCGCCGGAGCTCATCGACTCGGTCGTCTCCGAGGCAGTCGGCCGACGGGAGGTCGATCTCGATGGAGGAGTCGTTCGCCGGTCAGGGTGGCGGCCGCTTCTGACGTCGGAACAGGAAGCGCTGACGGGTCGCCTGACCGTCGCGTTGCGCGAAGCGGGTCTGGAGCCGCCGAGCGTGGGGGAGCTGGAGGTGGCCTACGGCGGTCAGGTGGAGCCGCTTCTGAGGCTGCTCGAGCGCGCTCGGAGCGTGGTCGCGGTGGAGCCCGATCGATATTATGACGCCGTGGTCCTCGAACGACTGATCGAGAATCTTCGGGAACGCATGGTCGCCGAACATGAGTATGGACCGGCGGAGATGCGCGAGATTCTGGGGGTGTCGAGAAAGTACTTGATACCCCTTTTGGAGTACTGTGATCGAGTGCGGGTTACCGACCGGAGAATTGGAGGTCGCGTCATTTCCGGCACGCAGTTCGCAACACGTGTCGAGGACAAGCGTTCTTGACATCCGCGGTGACAGGACCATATGTTCGCGGCAGATCCAATCACGTCCCCCGTATCAGGAGTTCGTCGCCAGCACCTAACTTTGTCAGGTCGGAGAAGGCACATGAAGCACCGTTGGGCAGCACTTGGTCTCGTGCTCGCCCTCAGCGCGCTCGGTACGAGCCCTGCGATAGCCCAGGTTGGGTCGACGCAGGGCCAGCGCGGTCCTGGACCGCTGGGACAGAATTATCCAAACCCGTTCAATCCCGAAACAACGATCCCGTTCGCGGTTGGGTATGATGGTGAACCCCCAGCCTGTTCGGATCCGGACCGGGTGTACCGGGTGTCCCTGCGGATCTACAATCTGCTCGCGCAGGTTGTGGCGGTCCCCATTCTCCAGGGCGGAGGAGAGAGTCGCGGCAGGCCAGTCGAGAATCTGCAGCTGAAGTGCGGAGATTATACCGCGTTCTGGGACGGCACTTCGATGCGGTCATCGCAACAGGTCGCCTCGGGCATCTACATGTACCGTCTGGAAGTGGATGGGCGGCCGTACACCAGAAGAATGCTCGTCACGAAGTAGCGCGAATGAACGACGGCGCGCCCCGGCAACGGGGCGCGTTTGTCATCCCACCCGGTCGTCGGCCGCAACGCTCAGATACCGGCTTCGGAGCTCTCCCTCCTGATGCGCGACCAGATCGCGAATGCCCGGTCCGGGTCCTTCGCCATTGCGGCGGCGGCCCGCTCGAGATCCGCCGCCGTGAGGTCTCGACTTTGCAACAGGGAGTCGCGCGCGAGGACGCGCGCGGCGCTGTCGCGGCTCTCGTCGGCGTTGATGCGGTTGAGCTCCGAGATCGTCTCCACGAAGGTGGAGTCGCTCACCGTTGCGGCCTCGCCACCAGGCCGACACCCCATGAATCCTGCGAGCAACAGCGCGTGAACAGCGAGCGTTCGAGTCATCGTCACGCGGGTAGCCTAGCCCGGCTCTCCCGGCGCGTCAACCCGCACGCGCTTCGCCGGGACGCTCTTCGCCGGGACGCTCGGTAATGACGCCACCGGAGCAGCGCTCAACGACGGAGCGTTCGGCGCCGGAGCGCCCCGGCCAGACACCGGGGTTCGGCGTTCCGTTCCTCCCCCTGCGAAGTCTCGAGGTTGCGGGGGGACGATTCGTCGGGCGGACGAAGCTCGCCGTCGGAGCGGTGTACTGGATTTTCTGGCTCGGTCTGTCTCGCCGTGCCGCGGTCAGCAGCGGGGTCACCCGAGAGATCGAGACGCTCGGCCTCGGCGCTCTGCGTCTGGTGGTGAGCGCCTCGGTGCTCGTCGGGCTCATAGCGACCTTTCAGGTCGCATACCAGCTTCAGACGTTTGGTGCTCAGGTGCTGAGCGCCCAGACCATCGGCTGGTTTACCGCCCGGGAGCTGGGTCCGCTCGTCGCCGCTCTGCTCATCGTCGCGCGCAGCGCCTCGGCGATCGCGGGCGAGTTCGCCTCGATGAGCGCCAACGCCGAGATCGATGCGCTGCGCGCAATGGGGCTGGACCCGGTGAAGTATCTCGTCGCGCCGAAGCTGGCCGCGCTCCTGATCGTGCTCCCCGCGATGACGGTGTTCGCGATATTCTTCATCGAGGTGGGCGTCCTCATTGGCAACATGATGCTGGGCGTCACGGCCAACCACGTGCTCGCGGACATCCGCGGGGCGCTCCACGTCCGCGACATCCTCGTCGGCGTCGGCAAGTCGATGATCTTCGCTCTGGTGCTCGGCGTGATCGCCGCCGATGAGGGCCTCAACATCGAACGGCGCGTGAGCGCGATCGGCGCTGCCGCGACCCGCTCGGTGATGTTCTGCATGATCTCCATTCTCACCGTCGACACCATCGTCAACGCCGTTTTCTACTTCATCCCGAGCCTTGTCTGACGAATCGGTCCTCGAGGTTCGGGGCCTGACGGGCCCCGTAGCCGAGCCCGCGGTCACGGATGTCGACATCGACGTCGAGCGCGGGGGAACGGTGGTGGTGCTCGGGCCGATCCACTCCGGCAAGTCAATGATCATGCGCCACATCGTCGGACTGGAGGTGGCGAAATCGGGAACTATCCGCGTCGACGGCGAGACGTTCGACGCCACCAGGCACGATGAGAAGCGCCTCCTGCGCCTGCGGAAGCGAATAGGCGTGCTGTTCGAGGGGTCTGCCCTCGTGACCCGCATCAGCGCCGTCGAGAACGTGGAGCTCCCGCTGCTGGAGCACACCGATGTTCACCCCGACGAGTCGCGCGATGCGGCGCGGGAGTTGCTTGCCGAGGTAGGTTTGATGGTCGACGACGAGACGACGCCGGAGCAGCTGACCCGCGTCGGGCAACGGCTCGTCGCGCTGGCGAGGGCGCTGGCCCTGAGGCCCCCGCTGCTGCTGCTCGATGAGCCCACTCATTCGCTCGACCCGCATTCGGCGGCGCAACTCGACGAGACCATTCGTCGTCTGCAGGATGCCAACGGTTTCGGGGTGCTGATTTTCACCAACGAGGTCCGGCACGCGTTCGGTCGCGCGCGCCACATCTACGTGCTCGCGCAGGGGCGGGTCGTCGCACACGGCACTCGTGAGTCGCTGCTGGAAAGCGGGCATGCAGTCGTTCGCAGTCTCCTTCATCGTCGGGGTGGATCATGAGCATCGGCAACGCCCGCGTCGGAATGGTCGCCTTCCTCGTAGGAACGGTGCTGCTGTTCGCGGCGCTCATCATGTTCTCGAAGTATCCCACCGTCTTCGCCAAGGGACGGGACTACCGCGCACAATTCAACAGCGTCGCCGGACTCAACGTCGGTGGCGAGGTGCGGTACGGCGGCGTCCTCGTTGGCCAGGTCACCGCCCTCGACATAAGCCTCGAGGATCCCACGCGAATCCTGGTGCGCTTCCGCGTCAAGAACGAAACCCCCGTGCGCGAGGATACGCGGGCGTCCATCACCCAGGTCGGTTTCCTCGGCGAGCAGTACCTGAATCTCGAGCCCGGGAGTCGCGATGCGCTGCCACTTCCCGAGGGAAGCACCCTTCCGAGCAACAACAACCTGAACTTCCAGGACGCGATGAATCGCGTCGCGGTCTTCCTCGAGAAGACCGATACCCTCTTCGGCGGAATCGACCGGCTTTCGAAGTCCTCTCCTCTGGAGCGGATCGATCGTACGCTCACCCGCATCGACGGTCTCATCCAGGGCGCGGCCACGGGATCCGAGCGGGCATTTGCGCGGCTCGATGATGCGGCCGGCCAGCTGAATGCCGTCCTCGTCAGGACCGAGAGGATGGTGGCAAACGCCGACTCCGCGATCCGCGTCGCCGGTCCGGGGCTCACGGAGACGCAGCGCGAGGCGCTCGCCACGCTCCGCGAGACCCGCTCAATGGTGGTGGAGCTGCGCGGGGCCCTCCAGCAGGGGGAGGGGGTCGACGACCTGCTAAGAAACCTCTCCGATGCCTCGGACAACCTCTCGCGTTTCGCCGAGCGTCTCGAGCGCGACCCCAGCAGCATCCTGAAGAAACGCGAGACGCCCCGAAAGGTCGCCGGTCCAGCCATCCGTGACTAGGCCCGCACGCTGGGCCGGCGCAGCGGTCATCGCCCTGGTCGCCACCGGGTGCATCAAGTGGGGCACCCGGCCGCCACTCGAGCGATACGTCATCGCAATGCCGGCTGCGCACAACGGCGCGTCCGTTCCCAGGGAGCCACCGGTCCTCGCAGGCACGCTCGCGATCGTCCCTTACGTCACGCGGGGGATATACGATGACAGGGGCATCGTCTACCGATTGGACGATCTCCAGCTCGAGAGCTACCCGAACCGGGAATGGGCCATCCCGCTGCGCGAGCAGCTCGGCACCGCAACCGCCGAGATCCTGGCGGGCCGGCCTCTCACATCGGAGCCGGCGACCTTCGACTCGCGCTCCCAGCGGTCGTACGCCTACGTCTGGCGAGGTACGGTGCGGGAGTTCGAGGAGGTCAATCGCGGCACAGACGTGTTCGCCGCCGTCCACCTCGACGTCCAGATCGTCCGAACGGCGAACGACTCCGTGGTTTGGAGCGGTTCGGAGAGAATCGAGCGCGCGGTGCCCGAACCCACCACGTCGATGACACGCGTTGTCGAGACACTCTCGGCAGTAACCGCCGACGTGCTGTCGGCCCTCATCGGGCGCGCGAGAAGCGAGCTCGCCGTTCCTGCTGCCGAGGCGGCCCGACTTCCTCGATAGGCTGCCTGAAACGCTCGAGCCCTTCGGCCATAACGGCGCTTCGAGCCGGCGCGACCGTTGCCAAATGGGAGGTTCCGAGTATCTCTCTGATTCGTGCGTTTCGGCGGCGGATGCCGCCCGGCACGCCGAACCTCCATCGAACTGCGCATGATCAATCCCGACCGGCTCACCGTGAAGTCATCGGAGGCCCTGAACGAAGCGGTGACTCTCGCGCGCCGCGCGGGGAATCCGGTCGTCTACGATCTCCACCTCCTGGTTGCGCTGCTCGGGCAGGACGAGGGCATCGTCGCGCCTCTCCTCCAGAAGGCGGCGGTCAACGTGCAGGCGCTCCGCACGGAGGCGGAACGCGAGCTGGCGCGCGCGCCGAAGCAGAGTGGCGCGCAGCCCACGCTGTCGCGGGAGATGAACCAGATCCTCGATCGTGCAGAGGAGGAAGCTCGCTCTCTCGGCGATGAGTATGTCTCGACGGAGCACCTCCTCCTGGCGCTGGCCGACGTCAAGGGAAGCGAGAGTCGGCGCCTCCTCACCGACGTCGGTGCAAGTCGCGGCGTTCTCCTCGAGGGTCTCAACGCCGTTCGCGGCACGCACCGCGTCACCGACCAGACGCCCGAGAACCAGTACCAGGCGCTTCAGCGGTACACGCGCGATCTGACCGAGGCCGCGCGAAAGGGGAAGCTCGATCCCGTGATCGGCCGGGATGAGGAGGCCCGCCGCGTCGTGCAGGTTCTCTCCCGGCGCACCAAGAACAATCCCGTGCTCATCGGTGAGCCCGGCGTCGGCAAGACGGCGATCGCCGAAGGGCTCGCGCAACGCATCGTCAACGGCGACGTCCCCGAAGGGCTCAAGAACAAGCGGCTCGTTGCGCTCGACATGGGCGCACTCATCGCGGGCGCGAAGTTCCGGGGTGAATTCGAGGAGCGGCTCAAGGCCGTGCTCAAGGAGATAACCTCGAGCGAGGGCCAGTTCATAGTGTTCATCGACGAGCTACACACGCTCGTTGGTGCGGGGAAGGCGGAAGGCTCGATGGACGCCGGCAACATGCTCAAGCCGATGCTCGCACGCGGCGAACTGAGGGTGGTCGGTGCGACGACGCTCGACGAGTACCGCAAGTACGTCGAGAAGGACGCGGCTCTCGAGCGCCGCTTCCAGCCGGTCTACGTCGGGGAGCCCTCGGTCGAGAACACGATCGCCATTCTCCGCGGACTGAAGGAGCGGTACGAGGCGCATCACGGCGTTCGCATCACCGACGCCGCCATCGTCGCCGCTGCCACGCACTCGAACCGCTACCTCGGGGACCGTTTCCTTCCCGACAAGGCGATCGACCTGATCGATGAGGCCGCGTCGCGGCTGCGGATCGAGATCGATTCCATGCCGCAGGCGATCGACGAAGTCGAGCGGCGCATCGTGCAGCTAGAGATCGAACGCCAGGCACTCCAGAAGGAGAAGGACGCCGCTTCCGTGGACCGCCGGAGCACTCTGGAGCGTGAGCTCGCCGAGCTGCGGGAGCGCGCATCCGGGATGAAGGCGCAGTGGCAGCGGGAGAAGGAAACCCTCGGCGCGGTCGGCCGGATCAAGCAGCAGATCGAGCAGGCGCGCACGGAAGCGGAGCAGGCGACCCGCGCTGGCGACCTCGGCAAGGCGGCGGAGATCACCTACGGGAGGATTCCGCAGCTCGAGCAGCAGATGCGCGAAGCCGAGAAGCAGCTCGGCTCGCAGAACGGCCGGCCGCAGTTCCTCAAGGAGGAGGTCGACGCCGACGATGTCGCCGACATCGTTGCGCGCTGGACGGGCATTCCCGTGTCCAGGATGCTCGAGAGCGAGCGCGAGCGGCTCACGAAGCTCGATGACCTGTTGGCCGAGCGGGTGATTGGACAGCGAGAGGCGGTGGAAGCCGTCGCGAATGCAGTGCGGCGGTCGCGGGCGGGGCTCCAGGATCCCAACCGTCCGATCGGGTCGTTCATCTTTCTCGGTCCTACGGGGGTGGGAAAGACGGAGACCGCGCGTGCGCTCGCCGAGTTCCTGTTCGATGATGAGCATGCGATGGTGCGCATCGACATGAGCGAGTACATGGAGAAGCACGCGGTCGCGCGGCTCATCGGCGCGCCGCCTGGATACGTCGGCTACGAGGAAGGTGGGCAGCTCACCGAGGCGGTGCGCCGCCGGCCGTACTCCGTGATCCTGTTCGATGAGATCGAGAAGGCGCACGCCGATGTCTTCAACATCCTGCTCCAGATTCTCGACGACGGGCGCCTGACGGACTCGCAGGGTCGCACCGTGGATTTCCGGAACACCGTCGTCATCATGACGTCGAACATCGGCAGCCACCTCATTCTCGAGAGCGCCGGAACCGACTGGGCCGCTGTCGAGGCGATGGTCTCGGAAGCGCTGCGGCAGCATTTCCGGCCGGAGTTCCTGAACCGCGTGGACGACATCGTGATCTTCCATCAGTTGACGCCTGCGGACATCGAGCGGATCATCGACCTCCAGCTCGTGCGGCTCGAAAAGCTCCTCGCCGATCGCAAGCTCACGGTGGAGGTCACCCCCGATGCGAAGCGCATCCTCACCACCGAGGGGTATGATCCCTCTTTCGGCGCACGCCCCCTGAAGCGAGCGATTCAGCGGCTGGTGCAGAACCCGCTGGCGATGGCCGTCCTCGAGGGACGCTTCACCGAGGGCGATCACATCGTCGTGGGGGCGAACGCCGGGGGCAGTCTGACTTTCGAAAAGGCGGAGAAGCTGGCCGTTGTGTAACGGGTGAATACCGACGAGTTGATGGCGGCCGCGCTGATCGAAGCGCGCGCCGCCGGCGAAGCCGGCGAGGTTCCGATCGGCGCGGTCGTCTTTCGGCAGGGGAACATCATCGGTCGCGGCAGCAATCGCACGGTCCGCGACAACGACGCCACCACCCACGCAGAGATGGTCGCCATTCGCGAGGCATCACGCGCACTCGGCACGTGGCGTCTCGAGGGGTGCACGCTCGTAGTCACCGTGGAGCCATGTGCCATGTGCGCCGGCGCGATCGTGCTGGCGCGGCTGGACCGGGTGATCTTCGGCGCGTGGGATGAGAAGGCAGGTATGGCCGGGTCGGTCGCCGATCTCCTCCGACATCCGAGGCTCAACCATCGGCCCGAGGTCACTTCGGGCGTGCGGGAAGAGGAGTGCGGAGCGCTGGTTCGCGACTTCTTCCGCACCAGGCGTCCGATTCGTTGACACCCCTCGACTGTGCCTCTAACTTTCGACGCTGTGTTGGACAGGTGGCCGAGTGGTTGAAGGCACCGGTCTCGAAAACCGGCATACCGGCAACGGTATCGTGAGTTCGAATCTCACCCTGTCCGTACTCGCTCCGAGCGTCCACCACTGGATGGGTGGCCGAGTGGTTTAAGGCGCACGCCTGGAAAGTGTGTGTACGTCAAAAGCGTACCGTGGGTTCGAATCCCACCCCATCCGTCAAACCCCGCCTGCGCGGCATCGCGCAGGCGGGGTTTGCTCATGAACGCTCATGTGCGCCGGGGCCGGGCGCGCGAGCTATAGCGCGCTCGCTTCGTCACCGCCACGCAGGCGCCGTTGGCACCGGGCTAGTCGATCTGGCCGCGGATCTCGCCACCCGGGAAGTCACCCGGTCCCGTATTGGTCGGGGCGATGCCGTCGTTGGTGTGAACGTTCACGTAGGTGAGCCCGGCCCGCATCGCGTCCAGCAGCGGCATTGCCGGCGCCGTCGCGGTCGCCGGACAGGTGATCCCCACGGGTGAGAATGTGCCCGTTGCCAGAACCCCATCCTGCGGCCCGGATCCGTTCGGGCCGGGCGTGCCCGTCGGCCCGACCACCGGTGACAGCCACATGCGAATCGGCCCATTCGTGCCCGCAGCGCCGCAGTGGATGTGCGCCATGACCACGTTGTCGATGTTCGACGCGATGAGTCGGAAGTCCACGGAAGTGCCCTCCGCATTGACGCGGAAGATCGCCTGACCCTGAGCCCTCGAATCAGACGGGGTCGGCCCGCCCGGTACCGACGGCGTGAAGACCTCCTCGGCCCCGCTGAGGTGGGTGCCAAGATTCAGGTGGGCGTTTCCACCCGCGGCGAACAGAGGTACACTCACCTCGTACGCTGCCGAAGGCAGCGGTTGGTCTGCCGAGCAGGCGGCGAGAAATGCTGCGGCACCGCACACTACTACAGGTCTCCATGCCATGATGCACCCCCTCTGGTTTGCGTATTTGCTGCTGGAAGGTCGCGAAGCCCGTGAAATGGCGCCCCGAGCGCGCCCAATGCTCGCGCCCCCTGAGCGCCGACGCAAGCACGCTGGGTCAAAACGCCTGTAGCATGCGGTGGAGGTGCTCTCGCGGGTGACGAGCGATCAGAAGCGCCTGCCGGACCCGGCGTCGGTGTACCCTAGAAGCCCTCGAGGGACCGCCTTGCAGCGGCGACACCTCCCACCACAGGCAGTCCCACAGAAGTGGAATCGAGGTCTATCGTAAGCTCCGTGCCCGGCTGCGGCCAGAGCGTGAAATCCCGGTCGCTGGAGAAGATCATGAGACCGATTCGCTTTCCGGCGGGAATCACCTGATCATCGGGTTGGAGCCTGAAGGTGACGTCGTAGAAACGGCCCGGAACCAGGGGCTCACCACGCGTAAGTGATCGGTGGTTCTGCGGATCGGCCCACCCGCGGGTGATGACGTTCGCGTTGCCGGTGGGCTCACCCGTCCAGGGGAGCGTCACCAGCCAGACCGAGAGGTTCGTCGCCGGCTTGCTGGCGGCGAGCCGGATGGTCACGGTGGTCCAGCCTGAGAGATGCAGGGGCTGCGTCAGCTCCGGAGTGGCGTACAGAAGACGGTTGCTGCTGCGGGGGGCCTGGGCAAGTGCTCCGCCGCTGAAGGAGGCGTCATCGACCAGGGTCTCTCTCCCCTGACCGGCCAGATCCTCGAGGCCAAGCCCGCCGACCCCGGCTCCTCCGGCCCTCGGATGCAGGGTGACGTGCGCCGCGGCCGGGTTTGGATAATCCGGGTAGGGGGTCGGGTTCGTACGCTCCGCGCCCTCACGAACGATCCACGCGCGCGGGTCGCTCTCCACGCCATTCTCGATGCCGTGGAGATAGCGGGTGAACCAGCGGTTCATCAGCTCCATCGGCGGCGGTCCGCCATGTCCGCCCTGGTGGTAGAAGGCCTGAACCGGGATGTTCTGCTTCTTCAGCGCTTCGTAGACCCGGACGCTATGCTCGGGGACGACGTTCCAGTCGTTGAAGGCATGCGCCATCAACGTCGCCGCCCTCACGTTGTTCACCTTCGGCAGGTAATCGCGGCCCGCCCAGAAATCGTTGTAGTCGCCCGTTACACGGTCCCGCCCCGCCGCCATCTCACCATCGCGAATGGTCGCGGCGCAGTAGGCGCGCCTGTCGGGGTTGCCGCTGTTGATGAAATCGTAGAGAAAGTCGATGTCCTCGCCCAGCCACCCGCCCGGATGCCTAATGAGGCCGTTGGATCGGTAGTAGTGGTAATAGGAGGTGTTCGGTGCGATGGGTATGATGGCCTCCAGCCCCGCGACGCCCGTCGTCGCCGCTGCAAGGGGAAGCGTCCCGTTGTACGATGTCCCGGTCATCCCGACCTTTCCGGTGGTCCACGCAGCGACGACACGCTCATCTCCGTCCGGCGTCGTGAACCCGCGCGCGCGCCCGTTCAGCCAGTCGATCACGGCTTTCGGTGCGAGCGACTCGTTCTCGCCACCGACCGTTGGGCACCCCTGGGAAAGGCCCGTCCCCGGCGACTCGGAGTGAACCACGGCAAATCCGCGCGGCACCCAGTTGTTGACCTGCGAGTTGGAGATTCGCGAGCGGCTTGGCTGGAACCGGATCGCTGGTTGCGATGTCCGCGGCGGTGGGTTCGCGCCCAACTCCTGTCGCACATCCCAGAGGAACTGTCGCGGCCCGGATGTGCCGGCGAAATAGGGGCTCGACTCATATATCACCGGGACCTTCAGCCCTTCGGTCTCCGTCTGGCGCGGCCGTGTCACGCCGACGTGCATGCGGTCCCGTTTCCCGTCACCGTCAGTGTCGAACTCCGTCTCGACCCAGAGCGTTTCGCGGATCCACTGCGTCGAGTCGGCAAATCCCGCGACTATCTGTGCCTGTCCGTTCTCGAAAGCGGGGAGGGTTCGCGCCGGTGCCTGCGCCGCAACCCCGGTGAAGCCGATGGTGCCCAGGAGGGCGCCGCGTGCGATCGCGCGGCGAATCTCGAAGAGGCTGTCTGGAATTGGCATCCGGGTAATTCAACCGATGGAAGGGGGGTGTTCGCGTAGTGCCTGCGTCACGAGATGAATTGGACACGAAGGATACAAAAACGGTCCGCCGGTGTCACCCGCAGGTGGCGAGAGGGCGCGATGCCACGGTTGCGGAAGTCGGCGCGAATTTCCTGGCCGCGCATTAGTATGAAACACGTCGCAGGGCGTGCCGTCGGTGCACCAGCGGCCCCCGCTCACTCAGCCGCGCCACTGGAGTGGAGTCTCCAACATTGCCGAAGAAACCAAACTACGACTTCGAGAAGCGCAGAAAGGAAGCGGAACGAAAGAAGAAAAAGGACGCGAAGCGTGAGGATCGTCTCCAGCGCAATCGCGAGGAGTCTCCCGATGATCGAGGGGAGTCGCTCGAGCGCACGGACGATTCACTACCGGGGCAGGGAGGACCGAGCCGCCCGACAACATGAAGCCTGGACGTCCATCCGCAAGGCGCCCTTCCGCAACGCCGCCTGATTCCGGAAGATGGGCTGCCGCCTTCGCGCCGCGCGCGCGCGGCGAGCGGCGGTTCTGGCTCGTGAAGTCGGAGCCGGACGTCTTCTCCTTCGATGACCTCATGCGCGCACCGAAGAAGACGACCGTGTGGGATGGTGTCAGGAACTTCGCTGCGCGCAACTTTCTCCGCGATGGAATGAAGGTCGGCGACAGGGTTTTCTTCTACCACTCGATGGGGAAGCCTCAGGCGATCGTGGGAATATGCGAAGTCGTCCGTGCAGGCTACCCCGATCCCAGCGCGTTCGACCCGAAGCACTACGGCTACGACGAAGGCTCCGACCCGGCGTCGCCGGCCTGGTATGCCGTGAACCTGCGGGCCGTCGAGCCCCTCCCTCGGCCAGTTACGCTGGCCGAAGTCAAGTCGCGGCCGGAGCTGGGGGCAATGGCGCTCGTGCGCATCGGGCGCCTCTCCGTGTCGCCCGTCACCCCTGAAGAATGGGAGGCGATTCTAGGTCTGGCGGCGAGCCAGGCTCCGTGATCCGGGGCGGGCGCCCCGCTTCCGTTTGGCGGGCGCCCCCTGCATGATGTGGCAGGCATGGCGCCTCCTCGCGCCGGGGACTGCCACAACGGGAGGGCTTCGATGAACCGTCGTGAGTTCGGCAGAAGCGTGGTCGGTGGGGCACTCGCCGCGTTGTCCGATCGAGGCATGGGATTTCGGCAGGCAGCGCCGGTGCGCGTGAATGGCGCGCGACTCAATGCCCGCCTGAGCGAGATCGCCGCGTTCGGTGCCAATCCCCAGGGAGGGGTCAGTCGCCTCGCCTACAGCGATGCCGACGTGCAGGCGCGCGTCGTGGTCATACGCTGGATGCGGGAGGCCGGGCTGGAGCCGGCGATCGACTTCGGCGCCAACATCATTGGCCGACGCCGCGGAAGCGATCCGTCCCTGGCACCACTCATGTTCGGGTCGCACATCGACTCCGTACCCGAGGGCGGCAATTACGACGGCAACGTCGGCTCCCTCGCGGCAATCGAGGTTGCGCAATCGCTGCTCGAGCAGCGCATCACGCTTCGTCATCCGATCGAGGTGGTGGTCTGGACGAACGAAGAGGGAGGATTGTACGGCAGCCGCGCGGTCGGCGGACAGCTCACTTCTTCGGAGCTTGCGAACGTCGCGCGAAGCGGGAAGACCATCGCGGAGGGAATCGCGCTCCTGGGAGGCGATCCCGTGCGACTCGATCAGGTGAAGCGACGTCCCGGCGGCCTGGCCGGCTACATCGAGCTTCACATCGAGCTTCACATCGAGCAGGGAGGGACACTGGAATCCACGAACGTCGACATCGGCATCGTGGAAGGGATCGTCGGGCTGCGCTGGTGGGATGTGACGATCACCGGGTTCGCCAACCACGCCGGCACCACTCCCATGGACCAGAGGCGCGATGCGATGCTGAGCGCCGCGCGATTCATCGAGATGGTGAATCGTGTCGTGCGCGAAGTGCCCGGCCGTCAGGTGGGCACCGTTGGACGCATCCAGGTGCTCCCGGGCGCGCCGAACGTGATTCCGGGCGAGGTGACGTGCTCTCTCGAGCTTCGCGACCTCGAGGAGGCGAAGATCGACATGCTGTTCGCGCGCATCCGTGATGAGGCCCGGAAGATCGGCGAGATGAATGGGACCACGATCGCATACAGACCCCTCCACGTGAACGTGGCCGCACCCACTGACCCCCGCGTGCGCACCGTGATCGCCGAGTCCGCGCGCGCCCTCGGTCTCTCCACGCGAGCCATGCCTAGCGGCGCCGGCCACGACGCACAGGCGGTCGCGGGGCTCGGGCCGATGGGAATGGTCTTCATTCCGAGTGCTGGCGGAATAAGCCATTCTCCCAAGGAATACTCGACGCCGCAGGACATCGTGAACGGCGCGAACGTCCTCGCAGGTGCAGTGGTGGGTCTCGACGCGCGCCGCTGACGCTCACCGCGCGCCTCTGACGATGACTGCGCGCCCCTGACGATCACCGCGCGCCGCTGACGATCCACCGCGCGCGGCGCCGTGATCGAAGGCACACCCGCCACGCACGCAAGCACACCGCCGATTTGTGACGTTGGAAGGCCCCCGCGGCCATCGAGTCGCTCCTCGTGGCCACAACTTCCGTGCGCGTGACCCACCCCAGCGGCGCACAGTCTTCTGGTATCCATGACAAAGACGACAAAATCGACGCGCCGCCGATACCACATCCGCGGCGTGTGCCGGCTTGCGCTCCTGCTCCTCATCGTCGCCGCGGGCTGCATGGTCCCATCCGACCACTCTGGCGATCCGGCGGCGGTGGATCCTCGCGCCGAAGCGTTCACGGATCCCGCGTACAGGGACGCCGCGGCCGCGCTCGAGCTTGATCGTCCATGGCGCGCCGAGGCGCTTCTGGCGCCGGCCCTTGCAGACTCGGCCCGCAGAACCCAGTGGGTCGTGCTGCTCGCCGCGGAAGCCGCC
>JBGTMW010000588.1:0-2067 GCA_041743365.1 Gemmatimonadaceae bacterium | reverse complement strand
GACTCCCACGTTATAGTTGCATACGGCAACTAATTCATCCGCAAGCTGCGTCAGCTCGTGGTAATGCGTCGCGAAGATCGTCTTCGCCGATGTCCGGTCGTGCAGGTGTTCCGTCACCGCCCACGCGATCGCGACACCATCGTACGTCGACGTTCCTCGCCCGATCTCGTCCAGCAGCACGAGACTGCGCTCCGTGGCCGTGTGGAGGATCGCGCTTGTCTCCGACATCTCCACCATGAACGTCGACTGGCCGCGGACCAGGTTGTCGCTCGCTCCGACTCTCGTGAATACCCGGTCCACGAGCCCGATGCGCGCCGCCGATGCAGGAACGAAGCTCCCCACGTGCGCCATCAGCACGATCAGCCCTACCTGGCGCAGGATCGTGGACTTGCCTGCCATGTTCGGTCCGGTCAGGATCATCACCCGCGATTCCCGAACGAGTCGTACGTCGTTCGGGATGAACTTCTCACGCGGCATCATTCGCTCCACGTCCGGTTGCCGGCCGGCGCGGATGTCCAGCTCGAAATCCCCGGTCATCACGGGCCGCACGTACCCCTCGCGCTCCGCCACTTCGGCGAGCGCCGCGATGACGTCGAGCGATGCCAGCAGCCGCGCGACGCACTGCAATCTCGACACCTGGCGGCCGACGCTCGCGCGAACTGCATCGAATAGCGCGCGTTCCCTGGATTCGATTCGCTCGACCGCGGTCAGTACGCGCTCCTCGTATTCCTTCAGCACCGGCGTGACGTAGCGCTCGGCGCCGGTCAGCGTCTGCCGCCTCTGGTAGTCCGGCGGAACGAGGTGCTGGTTGGCGTTGGTGATCTCGATGAAGTAGCCGAACACCTTGTTGTAGCCGACCTTCAGAGACTGGATGCCGGTTCGCGCACGCTCTTCCGCCTGGATCGACGCGATGCCGTCCTTCCCACCATCCCGCAACGCGCGCAGGTCGTCCAGCTCCGCGTCGAACCCCGAGCGAATGGCGGCTTCGTCGCCGAGTGCCGCAGGCGGTCTGTCCACGAGTGCCCGGACTATCTCGTCGCCGATCTCGGAGCATTCGTCCCATTGCTCCATTATCGCGCCAAGCGCCCCGGCGGGTCCGAGCCGCCGCACGGCGTCACCGACCAGCGGCAGCCGCGCGATCGATGTGCCCAGCGCTCCGAGCTCCCGGGGAGTTGCACGACCCGCCGCTGCCTTGCTCGCCAGACGCTCGATGTCCCGAACACCGTCCAGCGATTCTCTCAGCGTCTGCCGGATGATCGGCTCGCTGATGCACGCGCCGACCGCATCCAGCCTACTGTCGATTGCGGCTCGATCCCTGAGCGGCGCGAGAATCCATTGCCTGAGCTGGCGAGCACCCATGGGCGTGAGAGTCCGGTCGAGCACTCCGATCAGCGTGCCGCCGTCATCGCCACCGCGCAGCGATTCGACGAGCTCCAGGTTGCGGCGCGTCATCTCATCGAGCGGCATGACGTCTCCCCGCCGCTCCACGATCGGATGTGCGAGGTGCGGAACTCCCGCCGGCTGAAGCTCACGCAGGTAGCGCAGGAGAGCGCCCGCGGCACCGATCATCGCATCATCATCCGACCCGAGCCCGAATCCCTCGAGCGACACCACGCCGTACTGTCGCGCGAGATCCGTCCGCCCGAGGTCGGCATCGAACTCCCACGCCTCACGCTCGGTGACCAGGGCGCCCTCCGCACGCGGGTATCTGCTCGATGGCAGCACCGGATGCGATGACCTGGCGATCAGGAGCTCCCTCGGCGAGAGGCGCGCGATCACGGCATCGACGTCGTCTGCGCGGCACTCGGTGAGACGCACCTCGCCTGTCGAGACATCGATCGCCGCGATCGCGATCGTCGCGTCGGCACCGGTTCCCTCTCCGCTCACGGCGCAGAGGAAGTTGTTGCGCTCACCGTCGAGCATGTCGTCCGCGAAGGCGGCACCGGGAGTTATCGTCTCCACGACCTCACGGCGCACGATTCCCTTCGCCTGCCTGGGATCTTCGACCTGCTCGCAGATCGCGACGCGGAAGCCCTGCTGCACGAGCCGCCTCAGGTAGTCCGCCGC
>JBGTMW010000587.1:0-4508 GCA_041743365.1 Gemmatimonadaceae bacterium | reverse complement strand
GCGCCGCGCCGGTCGCCGCGGGCAAGAGCCACGCGCGCCGTTTCCATGCAGAGGTCGTAGCTCTCGGGGTCGATCATGGTCGGCGGAGGACCTCGCAGCCGGGTTTGGCTACCGACTGCACGAGATTGTTGGACGGGCGAGGGGCGCTTGCGCGGCACGCGGGCGAGGGGCACCTGCGAGGCACGCCCGACGATGGTTCGCGTGCAGGTCGTGCAGCGCGGGGGGCAGCAAGTCGAGGACCATGGAACGCCGGTTCCGCAGCCCGTATTGAGGCGGTGGACGCCAGGAGAGCAGTCGTGAAAGTGCCGGCTGTTGCGCACGGGCAACAGCTTCCTGGGGCGGCCGAGCGACATGAGACCGTGCGGCGCCCGGGGGGCTTTCCGGCTGCGAATGCAACAGCCCCCCGCGGCATCATGGCGCGAGGGGCTGCGGTCATCTCCTGCTCAGGTCACGTTCCGGCCCGTTCGCGAGCTGGCTGAAAGGGCGCGGGGCGCGGCAAGCCTGAGTTACCTGTTGCTGTCGGAGGACTTTCGGGTTGCCCGCGAGCAGGTCGTCCACTCGATCGGCTCGCCAGTGGCAGGGCTCACCGCCTTGTCGCGCGGCATCGCCTGCGGATCCTCCGACGCGAGATACGCGAGCATCGCGGTCAGTGTCGCGTTGTTCCTGAGATCATCCATCACGACCTTGTCGTACGTGTCGCGGTTCGTGTGCCACGTCGTGCTACCGTAATCCCATCCAAGTGCACCGAGGCTGAACGACGGCGCCCCGTGACAGATGAAGGAAGCGTTGTCACTGCCGCCCCCTGACGGCGCGCCGGGACCGCGGAACGTGATGTTGCTCGTGATCGGGGAAGGAATCTGCTGGAGATATCCCATCAGCACCGGTCCGGCGCCTGCGAGTCCGGCGGGCGACATGCTCACGACACGGCCGGTTCCGTTGTCCTGATTGAACAGCGCGTGCAATCCGCTCACGATCTCGGGGTGGTCCTCGGAGAACGCTCGCGACCCGTTGAGACCCTGCTCTTCGCCGTTCCAGTGCCCGACGACGAAGGTCCGCCTGGGATTCGGATACACCGTCTTCAGGATGCGCATCGCTTCCATCATCGTGATCGTTCCAGTGCCGTTGTCGGTGGCGCCGGACGATCCATCCCACGAGTCGAAGTGCGCGGAGAGCAGAACGTACTCGTTCGGCTTCTCGCTTCCCCTGATTTCCGCAATGGTGTTGAACACCGGCCGCTCGCCCAGCGACTCCGACTCCGCCGTCAACCTGATGCGCGGACCCTGATTGTTCTGTGCGAGCCGGAAGAGCAGTCCGTAGTCCTCGCAGCTCACGTCGAGCGTCGGGACTCGCTGGCTCGGCGAGCCGAAAATCTTGTTGATTCCCGGATAGCTGGACCAGTTCATCGTGATGACTCCGGCGGCGCCTGCCTGCTGGAGGCGATTCTGGAGAGTCGCGCCGCCCCCGGCTGCGCGCGCACGGCTTCCCCATGCAGTCGTCGAGGCTTCCTGGTCCGCCTGCATCCGCGCGATCGACGCTGGCGTTCCGAACTCCTCCCACTGCGACGCCATGCGACAGGAAAGTCGCGGAGCGCTCACGAGCACGAACTTGCCGCGTGCGTTCGGAAGCCATGCCTTGAACGCCGTGGAATCGGCGACTTCCGGCAAGAGGATCACGTCGCCTTCCACCGGGCGTCCATTGGTGCCCGGGCTCCATGCGAGCATCATCCCCTCGAGCGAGCGCACACGCGGCGCGATGAGGTCGATGTGCGTCGGTCCGCGACGCCACGCAGCCCAGGTCCCGTACTGCTCGGCGCGCGCGGGAATTCCCCAGCTCTGGTATTTCGCGATCACCCAGCGACTCGCCGCTTCCATCCCCGGTGATCCGGTGAGCCGCGGGCCGATGGAATCGAGCAGGACCTGCGAGAGTGCGGCCGCCTGCGACTTCCCGGTCATTCCTTCGTTCCAGATCCGGCCGATCATCGTCTGGTCCGACATGGGCGCCGGCTGAACGGGCGCACCGCCTCGTCCGCCACCACGGCCTCCGCGCCCCTGCGCGAGCGCGGGGAGGGAACCAAGGCAGAGCGCGACCACCATTATCAGTGGCGTCATCCTTCGGGTCATGGAAGCTCCTGTCGTTCGGTCAGTGGCGGTGAAGTGTTACTTGCGTGGAGACTTTTCCGCAGCGGGCGTCGTGCCTCGCACGACGATGGCGCGGATGAGCAGGAACACGCCGACGGTCAGGAGGATGTGAAGCCACCCTGGCGCCTCGAACGCGACGGTGCCGACTGCCCAGAGAACGAGCATCACGACTGCGGTGATCATGCCGAGGTCCATGAATTGACGAGCCTCAGTGTAGTCCGTACATTGAGTGCAGCACGATATGTGGGGCGAAGAGACACACTTTTTGAGCCAACAAGTCCTTCGAGTGGGCGCGATAATCTTTGCCGACGCCATGCCCCAGTGCGGGGAAGGCGAAAGGCAGGGTGAGGGCCTCAAAAATTCGACTGGGCTTCAAAAAACCCTCTTCGTTCCAGCTCTGGGAAGCTCCGCCAACCGGCGGAGCTTCTGTGCTTCCAGTGACGAGTTACGCAGCAGCCACTCGCCGCGCTGAGCCTGCTGTGCCTCGTCGCGGAGCGGACTCCACCTTGCACAGTCTAACTCGTCGCGCCTGCGTATCACAATGAGCCGCATCTGCGCGAGACCGGCGGTTCCGCACACGAGAACGGACCGCGAGGCACCTCACCCATGGCGGACCGACGCAGAATGCCAACCGTGACCGTGACGCGGCGGATGACCTTCAACGCCGCACACCGTGTCCACAACCCCGCGCTCTCCGACGAGGAGAACAGGTCGATCTTCGGGAAGTGCAACAACCCGAACTGGCATGGCCACAACTACGTGCTGGAGGTCACCGTGGCCGGCCCCATCGACGAGCGCACCGGTTATGTCATGGATCTCGGTGTCGTGAAGCGGATAGTGCAGGAAGTGGTGATCGACCATGTGGACCATCGCAATCTCAACCTCGAGGTCGGGTTCCTGCGCGGCGTCATTCCCACCACCGAGAATCTGGTCGTCGCATGCTGGCGCGTGCTGGAGCCGCGTTTCCGCCCGGCGCGACTGCGCAGGCTGAAGCTGTGGGAGACGGAGAATCACTTCGTCGAGTACGAAGGGGAATGACGGCCGATCGGAGTCCGCTCGCCGGCCGGGCCGCTGTCGTCACCGGAGCGTCTCGCGGAATCGGGCTCGCCGCGTCGCGCGCTCTCGCCGCAGCGGGAGCGCAAGTCGTCATGATCGCACGGGCCCGGGATGAGCTGGAGCGACAGGCGAGCAGCATCGGCGCGAATGCGATCGCGATTCCGTGCGACGTGACGGACCACCGTGCCGTCGACGACGCGGCCGTGGCGGCCCGGCGAGCACTTGGCAGGGCACCGGACATGCTCGTCAACAACGCGGGTGCGTTCGCGCTGGCCCAGGTCGACCAACTGGAAACGGCGGCTTTCCAGCTGACGATCGGTGTGAACCTCATCGCGCCCTTTCACTTCGTGCGAACCTTCCTTCCAGGAATGCGGGAGAGGGGCGCTGGACACATCGTCACGGTCGGGTCGATCGCGGATCGGACGGCCTTTCCGGAGAACGGCGCCTACGCCGCGAGCAAGTTCGGACTGCGCGCGCTCCACGAAGTGATGCGCGCCGAGCTCCGCGGAACCGGTGTGCGCGCAACGCTCGTGTCTCCCGGTCCGGTCGACACTGCGCTCTGGGATGCCGTTGCCCCAGAAACGCGGCCGGGATTCACGCCGCGCTCCGCGATGCTCGCAGCGGATGCGGTAGCCGACGCGATTCTTTTCGTGGTGACGCGTCCCCCCGCCGTGAACATCGACGAGCTGCGCCTCTCACGCTCCTGACGTCGCGATGTTCATCGAGCTCGTCGATCTCCTCCGCTGCCCGCGCGATCACGAGGATTCATGGCTGGTCGCAGCGATCCACGAGCGAATGGGGCGCGACATTGTAACGGGCGTGCTCGGATGTCCCGTCTGCATGGCCGAGTACCCCATCGAGAATGGCGTCGCGATCTTCGGCGAGGGAATTCCGCCGTCTCCCGAACGTGCGCGCGGAGCGTACGACGAGTCCGATGACGACGCGGCCATGCGCTGCGCCGCTCTGCTCGACCTGTTCGATCCGGGCGGCGCGGTGATTCTCGGGGGAACGTGGGGACGCGTCGCGCGCGCACTGCTCGACATCTCGCGAACGGGGATCCTGCTCGTGGCGCCGCCGCCCGGCGTTCTCGCGCCAGGCGACACCATTTCGTCGATCCAGGTCGGTGAATGGCTCCCCGTCGCCGCCGGGTCCATACGCGGCATTGCTCTCGACGAGCGAACGAGCGCCCCTTCACTCGTCGCCTCGGCCGCTCGCGCACTCAAGGCGGGCGGCCGCATGGTGTTACCGGTGGCTGCCGCGCTGCCACCGGGAGTGGTCGAGCGGGCGCGTGACGACCTCTACCGGGTCGGCGAG
>JBGTMW010000586.1:0-3514 GCA_041743365.1 Gemmatimonadaceae bacterium | reverse complement strand
CATCGGAGCCGCGCGGGTTGAACGGCGCGAGCCGATCGCTCTGGATGAATCTCGGTGAGTCCACGTATGGCAGCGCCGCCCGGATCGCGCGATTGAACCGCTCCACATGGCCGGTTTGAATCACCGCTCCGCTCGCACGCGAGAGCTCGAGAAGCTCATCTGCCTCATCGAGGGTCGAGGCGAGCGGCTTCTCGATCAGGACATGCTTTCCGCGTCGGAGTGCCTCGCTCGCAACCGAGTGGTGCGCCGGGGTGGGAACGGCGACCGTCACCGCGTCCACATCGTCGAGGAGTGCGGCCGCCGTCGGGTATGCACGCACGCCGAGCTCGCCCGCTACCTCGCTCGCGCGCGGCGCGCGGTCCTCGACGAAGCCCACGAGCTCGACGTCCTCCACCGATCGGAGTATCCGTATATGGTGGAACCCGAGGCTCCCGGCGCCGATTACGCCGATTCGCAGCGGCCGCGTCAGAACCCCACCCCGCGCTGGCTGTCGCTGAAGAACTTCAGGAAGTCCTGCACCTCCGGAAACTGCTCCAGCTCGTCACGCGCGCGCTGGCGCGCCTGGGTCACGTTCAGCTCGGACCGGAAGAACAGGCGATACGCGCGCTTCAGCTCGCGCCGCACCGGCTCGGCGATGCCATTGCGCTCCAGCCCGACGCTGTTGAGGCCGTAGAGACGGAGCGGATTTCCCACGGCCTTGAGGAAGGGCGGAACATCCTTGGCCACGCGCGAGCAACCGCCCACGAAGCTGTACTTGCCCACGCGCACGAACTGGTGGACGGCGCTGAGCCCCGAGATGATCGCCTTGTCCTCCACCGTCACGTGCCCTGCGAGCTGCGTCCCGTTCGCGAGGATGACGCCGTCCCCGATCTGTCCATCGTGCGCAATGTGCACATACGACATCAGGAAGCTGTTCCGGCCGACGACCGTTTTCTGCGAGTGGGAGGTGCCGCGGTTGACCGTGGCGTATTCCCGGATGGTCGTGTTCTCGCCGATCTCGACCGTGGTGTGCTCTCCCTTGTACTTCAGGTCCTGCGGGTCGCCGCCGATGATACTGCCGCTGCCGATCCGCACGTTCGCCGCCAGCTTGACGTTCCGCTCGAGAGTTGCACGCGCGGCGACGATGCACCCGGGTCCGAGCTCGCACCCTTCGCCAATGATCGCAAAGGCGCCGACCTGGACTCCCTCTGCCAGGATCGCATCAGGCGAAACGAGGGCGGTCGGATGAATCAGGCTCATCGATCACGCACCATCGCGGCCATGTCGGCTTCGGCCACCACTTCGCCATCGACCTTCGCGACACCGCGCATCTTGCAGATGCGTCCGCGCATCTGTGTCATCTCGAGCTCGAAGCGGAGCTGGTCGCCCGGCTTCACCGGGCGGCGAAACTTCACGTTGTCGAGCGACATGAAGTACACGACCTTGCTCTCCGGGTCGCCGCCCACGTCCCCCATGAGGAGCATCCCGCCCACCTGCGCCATCGCCTCGATGATCAGCACACCTGGCATGATCGGGTGCCCGGGGAAATGCCCCTGGAAGAAGGGCTCGTTGATCGTGACGTTCTTCAGTCCGACGATCCGGACCTTCGGCTCGATCTCGAGGATCCGGTCCACGAGAAGGAACGGATAGCGATGCGGCAGCACCTTCATGATCTCTTCGATCCCGAGCACAGTCGTCTCCTTTATCGCGACCTTGTTCATCTCGCGCACCAGGGTCACGGTACCCCGGTGGCTGGGCTTGAGTGCGACGATTCGAGCTTTCACACGCGCTCCGGCCAGAGCGAGATCGCCGACACAGTCCATCGCCTTGTGCCGCACGAACTCGTCCGCCCACCGGAGCTCCGAATCCACGACGCCGGCTTCGTCCAGGACAACCGCGTTTCGCGTGGTCGCCCCACGGATCAATCCCTTGGCGCGAAGGGCGTCCACCTCCCGTACGAACCCGAATGTGCGCGCAGGCGCCAGCTCCCTGGCGAAGGATGCGGGAGTGATCGCATACTCGCCACGCTGACGGCCGATGAGTGGGTGAGGAAAGTCGATCGTCACGTCGACACTCAGCTGCTCGCATGGGTAGGCCTCGTAGACCGACTCGCCGTCGATCACTCGCACCGATTCGCCAAGCCGCAGGTAGCGGACCGCCCCCGCGTGCTCCACGATTCCCGCGGATCGCAGAGCCTCGACGAATGTCTGGGCGCTGCCATCCATGATCGGGGGCTCCGGCGCGTCCAGCTCGATCAGGACGTCATCGATCTCGGCGCCGACGACCGCGGCCAGCACATGCTCCACCGTATGAAGTCCCGACTCCCCCGAGCCGAGCTGGGTACGTCGCTCGCTCTGGACGGCATTGTCCACCGTAGCAGCGATCGGAGCTGCATCGGGAAGATCTCGACGCCTGAAAACGATTCCGTGGCCACTCGGCGCGGGCCGGAACGTGAGGCGGCACTGCAGGCCCAGGTGCAGTCCCACTCCTTCCAAGGTCGCTGGGCCGCTGATCGTGTGCCGGCGTTCGCTCAAGACTCTCCTCCGACCATTCGCTCCAACCGCTTGATGAGGCCCGAGAGCCTGAAGAGCGCTGCGGTCGCGCGCAACGACTCCCTGTGCGGACGCGCAGGGTAGCCCGACCATGTCTCGCCCGCGGGAACATCGCCGAAGACGCCGGACTGACCCCCTATCCTCGCCCCGTCGCCGATGTTTATGTGCCCGCCAAGCCCCGCCTGGCCCGCGACGATGCACCCATCGCCGAGGCGCGCCGAGCCCGCGATCCCGACCTGGGCCATGATGAGGCAGGCCCGTCCGACGCGCACGTTGTGTCCTATGTGCACGAGGTTGTCGATCTTCGTTCCCGCTCCGATCACAGTGTCATCGATGCTGCCGCGATCCACTGTCGTGTTCGCACCGATCTCGACGTCCTCCTCGATCCTGCATCGGCCAACGTGCGGGATCTTCCGGTGCGCGCCCTTTCGTTGAACGTAACCGAAGCCATCGGAACCCACGCACACGCCTGAATGCAGGATCACCCGCTCACCCAGCTCGGCTCCGGCATACACGACCACGCCCGGCCAGAGCATGCTGTCCGCGCCTATCGTGACCCCATCCCCCACGACTGTATTCGCGCCGATGGTAGCTCGATCCCCGATCGACGCGCCGGCCCCGATCACGGAGTTCGCAGCCAGGGTCACGTCCCGCCCCAGCCTGGCACCATGCCCGATGATCGCCGTGGGATGGATGGAAGCGGGCCGTACGGAGGGTGGAGCGTAGAGATGAGGAATGACCGACAGGAGCGCGTCGTGAGGGCGCTCGACGAGGATGCGCGCCGCGGCGGGGCTCGGCAGGTCGGCCAGGTCGGGCGATACGAGCAGCACTCCAGCTCGGCATTGCGAGACGGCGGCGGCATACCGGCGGCTTGCCAGGAAGCTCAGGTCACCCGGCCCCGCGCGCTCCAGCGGCGCTATGGCCGTGACCGACGCGCTCCCATTTCCCTCGAGGGTACCGCCAACCAGCCCGGCGATGGCATC
>JBGTMW010000585.1:0-10042 GCA_041743365.1 Gemmatimonadaceae bacterium | reverse complement strand
AACGCCCGGGATAGCGCCAGCGCATGCACCCGATTATCGGCGGAGAGATAGCTGTTCCGGCTGGACATCGCGAGGCCATCAGGCTCGCGGACCGTCGGGACGACGAGGAGCTCGATGGGGAAGTCGAGCCCCCGGATCATGGCCTCCACGAGCGTAACCTGTTGAATGTCCTTCTGGCCGAAGACGGCGACGTCGGGTTGCACGATGTTGAAGAGCTTCGCGACGACGGTGAGCACACCCTCGAAGTGCCCGGGTCGCACGGCTCCCTCCCACATGTCGGCCACCGCGCGCGGAGTGACGAGTACCGCGGGGTTTGGCTCGTACATTTCGGCGGTCTCGGGCATGAAGACGAGGGCGACGCCCGCTCCGTGGGCGCGCGTCGAGTCCCCCGCTGCGTCGCGCGGATAGCTCCTGAAATCCTCCTTCGGACCGAACTGCAGCGGGTTGACGAAGACGCTCATGACGACGTACCCGGCGTGGCGCGTCGCCTCCGTCGCCAGCGTGAGGTGGCCCTGGTGAAGGCTCCCCATCGTCGGTACGAGTGCCACCCTGTGTCCGGCGCGGCGCGCCTCGCGCACGGCCGCGCGTGCCTCGGCTATTCGTGTAACGACGGTCATGTCAGAAGCTGTGATCCTCGTCGGGGTACTTCCGCTCCAATACTTCCTCGCGGAAGCGCCGCACGGAGGCGCGGACGTCGTCGGCCATGGAACCATATCGCTTGAGGAACTTCGGCGTGAACCTGTCGGTGAGCCCAAGAAGGTCGAAGAGCACCAGCACCTGCCCATCGCAGCCTGACCCGGCCCCGATTCCAATGGTGGGGATCCCGACCGCCTCCGTCACGGCCTTCGCCACAGCCGCAGGGACGAGCTCGAGGACCACGGCGTACGCCCCAGCGTCCTCGAGCCGCCTCGCCTCGTCCATCAGTCGCTGCGCCGAGCTCTCATCGCGCCCCTGCACACGATATCCGCCGAGGGTATTGACGGACTGCGGCGTGAAGCCGATGTGCCCCATTACAGGTATTCCGAGTCGGACGACCGAGCGGATGGTACGAGCGATCTCCTCATCTCCCCCTTCGATCTTCACCGCATGTGCGCCTGTCTCCTGCATCACGCGGCCGCAGTTGAGCATCGCGCGCTCCTCTCCGACATGACACGTAAGGAAGGGCATGTCGACGATCAGCATGGCCCGCGTGATTCCACGGCGCGCGGCCGCGCCGTGATAGATCATCTGATCGAGCGTCACCGGAATGGTGGAGTCGAAGCCGGCGACGACGCCACCGAGGCTGTCGCCGACGAGCACCGCGTCCACCCCGGCTTCATCGGAGAGTCGCGAGAACAGCGCGTCGTAAGCGGCTACCACCACCAGCGGCTCGCCCGACTTCTTCTTCGCGGCGAACTCGCGCACGCCCACTCGCTTCGCGTCCCCCGGTGCCGCGCTCACGATTCGCCTCGCACCTGCGCCAGCTCTCGCAGCCAGAAGTCGCGGGCCTCGAGCTGCGGATGGGGAATCGTCAATCCCGGCTCGTCGAGCGTGCGGCCTTCGACAAGGACGATGTCGAGATCCAGCGTGCGCGGACCCCATCGTTCCGCACGCACGCGCCCGCGACCCTCCTCTATCTCCTGAAGGGCCGCGAGCAGCGAGCGTGGATCGAGCGATGTCTGCACGGCAATCATCTGATTGAGAAAGGGGCCCTGCGAAACCGGTCCGATCGGTGCGGTTTCCTCGATCTCCGATTCGGCCACGACTCGCGTTCCGGGAAGCCCGCCAATGGCCTCGCGCGCATGGCGGAGGTGCGCGCGGCGATCGCCGACGTTCGACCCAAGTGCAATGTAAGCCACGTCAGCCATGCCGGTCCCGCTCGATCGCCACCTCGGCGTACGCGAGCGGACCGGGGAGCGCCACATGCGGCTTGCGCGCAGCGACCCTCACGCGCCAGACGGAGGGAAAGACGAGCGCGGCGTCGGCGGCCCGGTCGGCAAGGTCCTCGAGATAACCCGTCGGTGACCGGTTCACGGTCTCTGCCATCGCGGCGTACAGCTCCCTGTAGTCGAGCGACGCGCTTCCCCCGGATTCATCCTGCTCGCCCAGCCAGACGGTGATGTCCAGCTCGAGAGGCTGCCGCAGCTCCTGCTCGTGCGGCAGGACGCCGACCAGCACGTGAAAGCGCATTCCCTGCAGTGTTATCGATTGACGGGTCGGCACGGCGGGGAACGTAGGGACCTCGCCGCCCCCGTGTCAAATGGGTGCGAGCGATGACCGTCCGGGGGCTCGAACCGTCAGCGGACGCTCGTGATCCGCCTCGTGAGATCGCCGAGGTACACGGCGACCTTCCGAAGCTCCGCGGTCGCACCTTCGAGCTACCGCAGCGCCGATGCCTGCTCCTTCGCCGACGAAGTGACGATTTCCGCGCCCGAGCGATTGCGCAGCGAGATCTCGGCGATGCGCGCCACGCGCTCGCGCAGCCGGGCGAACTCCGTCTCCTGCTCGCGCGACGTGAGTGCGATGCGCCGCGAGCTGGCGTAGCTCGATGCCGTGGTCTCGAGAATGAGGTCGAGCGCACCGAGCGCGGCGGCCGACAGCCCCTCGACGTCGCTCACCATCGCTTCACCGCGATCCATCTGCTGCGCTGCGCGGCGCATCTGGTCGTCGAAGCCCGTGACGAGATCGCCGGCCTCGTCGGAGGCCGCCGCGCTCTGCTCCGCGAGCTTGCGGACTTCATCCGCGACCACCGCGAAGCCCTTGCCATGCTCACCGGCGCGGGCGGCCTCGATCGCTGCGTTGAGCGCCAGGAGGTTCGTCTGCTCCGCGATCTCGCGGATCACCGTGATGAATTCGGTGATGCGCCGCGTGGTTCGCGCGAGCTCGCTGATCTGGGCGGCGCTCTCACTCACGAAGCCCTTTGCCGAGACGAGGCGCTCGATGGCCGTCGCGATGGTCTCGCGATGCTCCTCGGCAATTTCGGTCGCGCGCTGGCTGGCGGTAGCCGCTTCGCCACCGTCGCGCGCGACGTCGATCGTGGCCTGATGAAGGGTCTCGGTCGCATCGAGGCTGCGACCGACCTGCTCGCTCTCTTCGGCTATCCCTTTCGTGATGTCTGCTATGTTGCGGGCGACCGCTTCGCCGCCGCCCCGGAGAGCGCGCGCCGATTCATTCAGGGTGTCGAGCTGGCTTGTCACGCGGCCGACGGCTTCGATCAGTGGCTGCCGCAGGTCGTGAATGTGCAGAGTCGTAGCAAGCTGCGTCGCGAACCGCTTGATGAGAGCGACCTCCTTCTCCCCGTACGTCGCCCGCTTGTGATGCTCCATCTCCAGCAGGCCCACGTTCCGCTCGCCGAAGCGCAGCGGGATGACGACGAGGCTCATCGCTTCGGGGCGCGGGTTGAGCACGCGCGAGTCGCGTGTGGCATCAGTGACCGTTATGGCCCGGCCCCCCTCGAGCGCCAGTTGCCGGAGGTTTGCGCCGTCCTCGCCCGGCGCGCGCGGCTCGGCGAGGAGGCCCTCGCCTGTGCGGTAGACAAGCCGAAGCCCGTCTCCCTGAAGCCGCCAGAGGCGCAGGTCGAGCCAGTCCACGAGCCGGTGGGCGAGCCGCTCGATGCGCTCGAACGCGACACCGAGGCTCACGTCCGATGAAACGACCTGCTCCATCGCATGGATGTTGTTCAGCTCCTCGGCTGCGATCGACTCGGCCAGGATTCGCTTCAGAAGCGATCCCGCGGCCACGAGCAGTACGCCCATCACTCCCCAGCCGACTGGCGGCAGCGTGACGATGACGATCACGATCAGCGCGACTGCTATGGCGGTAGCCCCGAAGCCGATCACCTCGTAGCGCAGGATCAGCGACTTCTCCTCGTCGCCCAGCTTGTCGCGATAGAGGAGAGTGAAGTACTGGAGCGCGCGACTCAGGAAGAAGTAGCTGAAGATCAGCACGATCGCCGAAACCAGTGCGTCGGCCGAGATCGTGGCGGTGGCGTCGGTCTCCACCGCCACGAGGGAGAAGAGACCGTAGGCGGAGTAAAGGGCGAGCGTTTCGCGGCCCGCATTGATCCACGCGGCGCTGGCGGGCTTCTGGAGAACAATCCAGTCCACGAGCAGCACGCCCAGGTAGAGGCCCACCGCAGTGGCCGGGGCGCCGATGATGAGAGCACCTCCCGTTGCCGCCACCGCGATGAGGTTGAGCGACGAGTACTTCGTGAGGGGTATCTGGAACGCGCGGAGCGCCGCGGCCGATACGAGCACGACCGCGAGCCCGATGAGGTTCCCGGTCCACTCGATTCCAAGCGTGAGCGACGCGAACAGGATGACCGTACCGGCGATGGCCAGTCCGGGTCCGTAGTACTGGAGGATACGATTCGAGTTAAATCGCATCCAACGCGGTTCGAAGGGTATGAACCAGCTCGATCGCGGAATCGATGCTGCTCTCCGCGGCTCGCACGATGGCGCTGCCCACGATGACTCCATCGGCCATGCTTCCGACCGTCACCGCCTGCTCGGGCTTCGAGATCCCGAAGCCGACGCACACGGGCAGGTCGCTTACGCTGCGCAGCAGTGATATCGTCGCCGGCAGCTCTGCGGCGATGTCATTTCGCTCGCCGGTGACCCCCAGTCGGCTGATCAGGTAGACGAATCCGCTGCCATGGCTCGCGATGTCGGCCATGCGCGCTCGCGGAGTCGTCGGGGCGACCAGGCGGACGTAGTCGAGCGGTCCGTCGGCGAATCGCTGCTCGAGCGCACGATCGGCTCCGAGTGGGAGATCGGTGATGAGGATGCCATGCGCGCCCGCGGAGGCCGCGCGCGTCAGCGCATCGGCGCCGGCGGCGATGATCGGATTGAGATAACTGAAGAGCACCACCGGGCTGTCGACGTTCGCCTCCCGTATGAGGTCGAGCGTCCGGCTGAACGTCATCCCGCGTCCCAGCGCGAGTTGCGAGCTGGCCTGGATCACCGGACCATCGGCGAGAGGGTCCGAGAAGGGGACGCCCACCTCGACGATGTCGGCGCCGGCCTCGACCATTCCGCGGAATAGCTCGAGCGAGCGCGGATAATCGGGATGACCGGCGGTGAGGTAGCAGACGAGAGCGCGACGCCCTTCCGATCGCAGTCGGCGAAAGCGTCCCGCGATGGCGTCAGACAAAGTAGTCGGAGACGCGAATTCCATAGCGCAGCGGGTCGGCGGTCTTGATGATGGTGCGTGAGAATGCGCCGGACTCGGTCTGCGAAGCCAGATCGATGAGGTGGCCGGGAAAGAGCACGTTTCCCTTGTCGTCGCTTACCACGCGGACGATGGGACGGGACAGCATTTCGGGGTTGACGTTCGCCGCATGCACGATGCCGAGCTCGAAGGTATCGAGGACGACGAGTGTTCCCACGGGGTAGAGCCCGAGCAGGTTGCTGAATGCCTTGACGACCACCGAGTCGAGGCCTCGCCGCGGGTTGTCGCGCATCTCCTGCAGTACGTCCGCGGGCGACATGGGCGTGGTCTGGTAGACTCGCCGGGACGTCGCGGCGTCGAAGCCATCGGCGACCGACACGATCTTGCTGTACATCGTGAGCTCGCGTTCGCGCACCGATCGCGGGTATCCCGTGAGGTCGATCTTCATGTGGTGCTCGTACGCGACGATCATGGAGCGATATGGAAGCTCCTGCTGACCCCGCATCTGGAAGAGCGCGAGCACGCCGAGCCAGGGGTGCGCAGACACGAACCGCCACTCATCCTCGTTCAGCGCCCCGGCCTTGTTCAGGATCTCGAGCGGCACGCGCGACTTGCCGATGTCGTGAAAGAGAGCGGCGAGCCCGAGATCATAGAGCTGAAGCTTGCTGAGCCCGAGACGCCGGCCCAGCGCCACCGAGAATATGCAGACGTTCACGCTGTGCGTGAACGTGTACTCGTCGTAGTCCCGAATCGTCGTCAGGCCCACGAGGGAGTTCTCCTCGTTCAGGATCTGGTCGACGATGCCCTGCACGACCCGCTTGATCTTCTTGATGTTCGGGCTGCGGCCCATGCGCACGGAGTTGATCACGTCCTTCGTGACCGCGACCGACTGGGTATATGTGCGCTTCGCCGCCTCCTTGACCTGCTCCTGGTATTCGTGATCCTCCTCCGCTTCCGCGGGAGGCGTCAGCTCGAACACCTTCACACCGGCGCCTTCGAGCTTTCCCCCGAGCTGGAAGAACCGGGCGGTCGGCGCTTCCTTGGATGTCGTCTGCAGGAGAGATAGAAAGACGAGCCAGTCGCGCTCCACGGCGCCGGGTGCCACGCGAAGCGCTCCGATCCCGGAACCGCGGAAAAGCGAGAGGATGTGGCTGAAGCTGGCGTAGTTGTCGAGGTCGAGCCGGAGGCGCGTCGAGTTTATGAAGATGAACTCGCCAGCGACGCGCATTTCGACATCGTGCTCGTGCTGGAGGATTTCGCGCGCGACGACGGTGATGTCCTCCAGCGCCTTCTGCACGGCGGCGTTCTCCACGGGGTACAGCTTGATCGCGCGCAGCGCCCCGTAGAAGGCAATGATGAACATGCGGCCGCTGCGGCGAATGTAGGAGTCGCCCCCCATGTCGGAGAATGCTGCAATCGCCTGGGAGGCGCGCATCGGCGTCTTCACGGTCGTCCTCGCCGGCGTGCTCATGACGACGGACCCCGCATCGCTCGGTTCACCGCGTTGCGCACCACCACGTCCTTCTCGCCCTGCGCCTGCCGGAGCGATGCCATCGCCGCATCGGTGCCGATGCGCCCGAGCGCCATGGCAGCGCATGCCCGCAGCTCGGGATCCTCGCGCCGCCCGAGGAATCCCTTGCCGTTGAGGATGCCATCGAGGTGCGGAATGCCGCCGTCGCCGCACAGCGCGCCGTAAACCTCGAACACCGCCATCTTCTCGGTGAGGTCCGCACCCTTGATGGCCCTTCCCATCACGACCTGCGTGATCCTCGGAAATGCAGGGCGATAGGCGCGCGCCGACAGGCAGCGGGCCGTGGCGATCCGGACGTCGCGGTCCGCATCGCCGATGCCTCGCTCCAGCTGCTGAAGCGCGCTGGGCGAGCCAATCTCCGCCAGCGCCAGAATCGCGGCGAGCCGCGTCTCGGCGGGCCGATCGGAAAGGACCTTTCCGAGCGGCGTGACCGCGGCCGCCGTCTTCAACCCCGCGGCGCGGCGGATGGCCTCGAGGGCGACACCGGGATCTATGGAAGTGATCAGTCGGACGAGCTCGCCGGTATTGGATGATGCAAGGCGCGCGGCCGCGTTCTCCAGCAACGGACGGAGCTGCGCATTCGTCAACGAGCCGAGACGCGAGAACACCGTCTCCAGGGCCTCTGCGCGGAGCTGCGTGAACAGCTCGTCGAGATCCTTCTGCGCGGGCAGGTCCGGGCTTTCATCGAGGGACTGGAGGAGCTGCGTCAGCGCATCCTTGTTGCTGAGCCGTGCGGGAAGCGATGAAAGGCGCGTCTTCTGGTCGGGCGTGATCTCCCGCGCGCGCTTCGAGGCCTCGGCGCTCTCACGGAGAAGGAATGCGACCGCCGTGTATTGCCCTCCCGAGAGCAGGTGCAGCATCAGGTTGTCGAGGATGCCGATGATCTCCTCGCGAACCTCGGCGTCGGTCTGCACCTCGAAGATGTCGAGAACCATCGAGAGCACGTTGCGGCGCAGGTCCCCGGCGTATTCCTTCGCAATCTCGGACTTGAGGTAGTCGAGCTCGTGCTCGTCGAGAAAGTAGAGCGTCGCGTCGAAATCGTCGAGATTGACGACGTTGCGCGACTCGACCGTCTCTTCCTCTTCCCCGGCCTGGGGAGGGTCGACCTGCTTCGGTCTCTCATCCTCGCTCGTCTGGGCGATCGCGGCTGCGGTCTCCGCTCCCAGATCCACGTAGCGATACCGAAGCAGTCCGAAATCCTGTGCCCACAGGAGAGTGAGCAGATCATCCTCCTCGGGTGACGCCTTCCGGACTCGCTGGATGATCTCCAGGAGCTTCGGCAGCTCCTCGTTCTCGAACCCCGGCTTGAGCCTGAGCTCCCGAACCCCATCCTTGTAACAGATCCACGGAATGCTGTCCGACGATTTGGTGAGCTCGGTCAGGACGGGCTTCCCGAACCAGCGGAGGTCCGTCTCGGCGACCATGAGGGAGATCTCATCGGTCTTCTCCCAGATCGGAACGAACGATGCGCGCAGCAGCTCGATCGCGCGCTGGTACATCGGGTTGTTGTGAAGGTACAGCTGATGCGCGCGCAGCGCCTTGACGAGGAGCTTGAGCATCTCCTCGATGAGCGCGGTCGAGAACGGGGGCTCGGGACGCTCCTGATCATGGCTCGAGGCGACGGCTGGTGATGTCACGCTGGGCGGCGTATCAGGTCAGGGCTGCGGGCGAACTCATCTCGCTGATCTGGGCGACGTCCTTGTCGCCGCGTCCGCTGACGCAGATCAGTACTGGTGCATCGGCCTCCCAACGGCCGGCCTGCTGGACTACCCAGGCGACCGCATGCGAAGTCTCGAGCGCGGGAATGATTCCCTCCAGCCGGCTCAACATTGCAAATCCCTCCAGCGCCTGGTCATCCGTGATCGAGACGTAGGTGGCGCGCCCCGAATCCTTCAGGAAGGCGTGCTCCGGACCCACACCCGGATAATCCAGTCCCGCCGATATGGAGTGCGCCGGATGAACCTGCCCCTCAGCGTCCTGCAGCAGGTAGCTGAGCGACCCGTGAAGCACTCCGGGAACGCCCCGGGTGAGCGACGCCGAATGGTGCTCGGTCTCGAGCCCCTCGCCTGCCGCCTCTACCCCGACGAGTTCGACCGCCAAATCGTCAATGAATGGGTGGAATATCCCCATGGCGTTGGACCCGCCACCGACGCACGCCACCACGGTGGCGGGAAGTCGACCCGCGCGCTCCAGCACCTGGTCCCGAGCCTCCCGGCCAATGATGGCCTGGAACTCCCGAACCATGCGCGGATATGGCGCCGGGCCCACGACGGACCCGATGATGTAGTGGCTGTCAGTCACATTCGTTACCCAGTCCCTGATCGCCTCGCTCGTCGCATCCTTCAGCGTGCGCGTGCCGCTCGTCACCGGCACGACCGTCGCCCCCATGAGCTGCATGCGGTAGACGTTCAGCTGCTGCCGCCGCATGTCCTCTTCGCCCATGTAGACAACACACTCGAGCCCGAACCTTGCGCACACCGTGGCGGTGGCCACGCCGTGCTGGCCGGCGCCCGTTTCGGCGATTATCCGCCGCTTCCCCATCCGCATGGCCAGCAACGCCTGGCCCACGGTGTTGTTGATCTTGTGCGCGCCGGTGTGGTTCAGGTCCTCGCGCTTCAGATACACGGCGGTACCCACTCGTTCGGAGAGCCGCGGCGCCGTGCTCAACGGAGAAGGACGACCCACGTACGTTCGGAGCAAATCGTCGAGCTCCGCAAGAAAGCCCGGGTCGGCCATGGCGACGTCGAACGCCGCCTCCACCGCGTCGAGCGCCGGAATCAGCGTCTCGGGCACATAGCGCCCACCGAAGGCTCCGAAGCGGTCGTTCACAGTGGTCATGCAGCCCTCGAGGGGGAGCGAGCGGCCCGGATGAACGCACGCATGAGAGAATGATCCTTGATTCCAGGCGCGGATTCGACCCCGGACGATACGTCGACGACATCGGGCGAGAGGGCGGCTATCGCCTCCTGAACGTTCCCGGGGTTCAACCCGCCCGCGAGAACCATCCGAGCGCCACCGCGCACACGATCCACCTCGGGTGCGAGCTCGGACCAGCGTAGCGCCTGCCCGGTACCGCCGAGCGCGTGCTCGGCTCGCGCATCCAGAACTACGGCATCGGCCTCGGCGAAAAGCTCGACCGCGACGGCCGGAAGCTCGGTTCCTGCAAGGCGGATCACGGCCCAGACCTCGCCGCCCACCAGCGAACGGACCGTGCGAACAGTTTTCGCGTCCGGATCGGCGTGAAGCTGCACGATGTCCACGCCCACCTCGTCGGCAACGCCCGCTATCGCCGCGGGCGCAGCCCTGCCGAACACACCCACTCGTGCGGCCCCCGAGGCACCGGCGAGCAGCCTGCGCGCGGCG
>JBGTMW010000584.1:0-7977 GCA_041743365.1 Gemmatimonadaceae bacterium | reverse complement strand
CGCGACGCTGAAGGGTTCGAAGGGCACGACGCTGGTGGTCGTGAACTCGGTGTGCGGGTGCGCCGCGCGCAACGCCCGCCCGGCCGTGGCCGAGGCCATCAGGCATTCCGCGCGGCCCGACGCCCTCACGACGGTGTTCGCGGGCCAGGATACCGAGGCGACGCAGCGTGCGCGGTCGTACTTCACCGGCTACCCGCCTTCGTCCCCCCAGATCGGGCTTCTGAAGGACGGCAAGGTGGTCTACATGCTCGAGCGGCACCAGATCGAGGGACGCAGCGCGGGCGAGATCGCGAAGGATCTCACGGGCGCCTTCGACAGGCACTGTTCGACGGCCGGCGCGACGGCGTAGGCGCTCGCCGCCGCTGGGCCAGGAAGCACGAAGGGCCGGTCGCGAGACCGGCCCTTCGTGTTTCCCGCTGGCGCGCTCAGAACGCGTAGCGGAGCGTGAGCTGCATCTGGTAGAAGTTGGAGGTCTGATCCTGGCGCTTGAAGAAGGGACCGGAGTTGACTCCCGTCGCGGGAATTTCGAAGGTGACGTTCGGCAGCGACGTCGTCTGGTCGGCCGACGTCCTGCTCCGCTGCCGCAGGATCGGCTGCTGCGGGAAAATGTCGCTGAGGGTCGGAAGCTCGATCTGCCCCCAGTCCTTGTTCAGCAGGTTCAGGAAGTTCACGACATCGAGCTGCAGGGAGAGCCGCTGTCCTGCGATCTCAGGTATCGACTGGCGCACGGACAGGTCCATGCGGTTCTGCCACGGGCTTCGGCAGCTGTTGCGCTCCATGATCCGGCCGCGCTGCTCGCGAAGGCAGTCCTGCGAATCGATGAAGTCCTCGAACCGCTGCGCCTCGAGCGGATTGAGGGCGAATGCGTTCGCGATGAAGGTTCCGACCCGGGCCTCGGCAAGGTCGGTCGCGTCGACCGGGACGTAGATGGGATCGTTGACGTTCGAGCCGTCCCCGTTCAGGTCGCCGTTCACGGTATAGGTGAAGGGCGTACCCGACATGCCCTCGTAGAAGACCGAGATGTCAGTCGTCCGCCAGGGTGCGGTGTACGTCCCGAACAGCATCAACCGGTGCGGACGCTGGAAGTACGATGTCGTCGCGTCCGTGCTGGACTCGAGCCCCGCATACTGCCGCCCGTTGCGCCAATTGGAGATGGCGCGATCGGAGGTCAGGCTCATCACGTCCTTGGACTGCATGAACGTGTACGCAGCCGTCATGTCGAGCGTCTGGCCGAACCGCTTCTTCAGCTGGCCCGAGATCGAATAGTTGTAGTCGGCCGACTGGTTGGTCACCTGGATCACCCCTTCGCTGAAGGTGACGCCCTTGTTGCTCGTGATCACCCGCTGTCCGGTTCCCGCCGTGACGCTGCCGGTTGCGGAGATGGCATCCGAGTAGAGGACGCGTCCGTTGACGTCCGTGGCGATGTTGCCCCCAGCGTCGATCTTCGGGCCCCTGAAGTTCAGGTTGCGCACCATGAGGCCGTTCACAGCCTTGCGGTACAGACCTTCGACCGTTGCGACGACCCCCCACGGGAGCTGCCGGTCGAATCCGAGCGAGGTCGTGAAGTTCTGCGGGTACTTGAGGTCGGGGTCGGTGACGTTGATCCCCGCCGTACCCGCCGCTCCCGGCGCGGGAACCGGAGAGCCCGCGCAATTCCTCGGAAGCGCGTTGATGTCGGTCGTGAAGGCCGGTGTACCCGCACCCGAGCAGAGGAGCGTGACGAGCCCGAGCCCGTTGTTGGAGAAGGAATTCGCGACGAGAATGAACGGGGGCGGGCCCGTGAATATTCCGATGTTGCCGCGGAGCTGCATCATCTGGTCGCCGGCCACATCCCAGTTGAAGCCGACGCGCGGGGAGAACAGAACCTGGGTCTTCGGAACATCGCTGGTGCCGATCGCCGGCAGCGGCTCACCGGTGGTCGTCGTCGCGCTGGCGAACGCCGTGCGAATGTCGGGGTTGTCCACAGGCCGGTCGACGAACCGCGGGATGTCGGCACGCAGCCCGAAGTTGAGGGTCAGCGTCGGCGTGGCGGACCACTGATCCTGCGCGTACAGGCTGTACTGGTGGGTCCTGAAGTCGGCCGCGATGCCGCCGCCGTTGTCGTAGCCTACCGCGTAGTTGAGCGGTGTGCCCGCTTCGAGCGAGGCGATGTCGGCAAACTTGTACACCCCGTACGACCGTTGGGCGAAGTTGTTGTAGAACCGGTTGTACTCGAACCGGGCGCCCACCGTCACCGTGTGTGCGCCGAAGGGGATGGTGAAGTTCTCGCTCAGCTCGGCAATGTCCTGCTCGAGAACGTTGTTGGGCGAGAACTGCTCCGTACCGAACGTCACCGAGGCGTTGTTCGTCGTTCCCCCGATAGGCGTCACGGCCACGCTGATCTCGGGCGCATTGACGGGAACGAGACGGACGTCGCTGATGGTGTTGTAGCCCGCGATGATCTCGTTCGCCGCACCCGACGCGAAGCTCGAGAACAGCTGGAAAACCGTCGAGTTGTTCCTGTTCTCGCGAGCGAACGCGCTCGATCCGAGCCGGAAGCCGCTGTTCTGGTTCGTGGTGTTGTTGTTGAAGGTGAAGGTGTTTCGCGAAAATGCATCCTGCTCCGCCCGGTTCCAAAGCTGCCTGAGCACTGCGCGGTGGGTGGGCGAGAACTGGAAATCGAGCCGCGCGAAGATGTTCGTCAGCGGATTGTCGTTCGTCACGAGCTCGGCGGTTCCCACGTCGAACCGGCTCGCCATCGCGGTGCGGATGCGCGCGATCGTATCCGGAGATATGTAGCCGGAGTTCAGGGATGGGCCCGAAGCTGGCGCCGAGCGCTGCTGCCATTCCGGGGCAAGGAAGAAGTGGAGCCGGTCGCGGATGATCGGCCCGCCGAACTGAATGCTGTACTGCCGCACCTGGAGGTCGCTCTCCCGAAGGAAGGTCTCGTTCGCCGCGAGCTCGGGCGATCGATACGCGACGGTAGCGCCGCCGGAAAACTCGTTCGTGCCGCTCTTGGTCACGGCGTTCACGAGCATGCCGGCAAAGTTGCCCTGTCGAACGTCGGTGGGGCTGAGAAGCACCTGGAACTCCTTCACCGCGTCGATCGAGATCAGCCTGCCGCCCGACGCGCTACCGGGCTGGCCCTCGGAGGATCCGAGGTTGAACCGGTCGTTCTGGTTCGCGCCATCGATCGTGAAGTTGTTGAGTCGGTTGTAGGCGCCCCCGGCACTCGGTCCGTCGAACGTGGGCTGCGAAACCTGCGGCGTGAGCTTCACGAAGTCGGTGAAGTCGCGCGACAGGCTCGGCAGGAGCCCGATTACCGTGTCCGACACGGTGGTCGCGACCCCCTGCCGGGTCGGGCTGATGTCTGCCGCCCCGGCTTCGGCCGTCACGACGACGCCGGTGAGCCGTACTACCTGCGACGAGAGCTGGAAGTCAATCCTGGTGGCCTGCGAGAGAGAAACGCCGACGTTCGAGCGCGTCGATGCCTCATAGCCGATCCTGCGAACCGCGATCTCGTACGCGCCGCCGACCTCCAGCCCCTGTACGAAGTAAAACCCGTTGGCGCGGCTCATTGCTCCGACCGAGAACCCGGTGGCGCGGTTGACCACCTGAACCTGGGCGCCTTCGATCGGCTGCCCTTGCTCCCCGGTGATCATGCCGGTGATCGCGCCGGTGGTGACACCCTGTGCATCGCTCCGCGCGGCGACACCGAACATCCCGATCACGGCGGCCGCGGTGAAGTACCAACCTCGTCTTGTCATGGAGATTCCCGTTGGAAAGAAGATTCGCGCTTCCTGTGTGCTCTCATCGTGCAACCCAGCCGACGGGCGCTGGTCCGGGAAATATCACCCACCGGGGCGCCGGGGGAGGGCATCGCACTCCTGCCGGCAGGACACAACATTGTCACGAATTCCGGGAGGGAGCAAATGGATTTACGGCATGTAGCCCGCCGGCATCGCGATTGCGGCGTTTCGGCATACCGTGTGCACTATCAGAGGCACGAACGTTACTGATGAGCAGTTACTCCTGGAGGATGCGCGCATGGAAAGAAACCCGAATGATGGCAATCAGATTCCTGGACAGTCAGGCAGTGGCAAAACCGGCCCCGGTGGCTTCGGCGCATCGGGCGGCGGTGACTATGCCGGCTCGACCCCCGGAACGAGCGGCAGCTACGGCGGAACCTCGCAGGGCGGGACCGGCGGCTCGTTCGGTTCGTCTGCGACGGCCGAGGACAAGCTTGAGCAGGGGAAGGAGACCGTGAAGGAGAAGTTCGCTGAAGGCAAGGAAGCGGCTGGCCAGAAGCTCTCGAAGGCCAGGGAAAAGGTGGGCGAACTGAAGGTGTCGCTGGCCGACAAGCTGGAGCAGGGTGCCGAAAAGCTTCGCAGCCGTGGCCAGTCCGGCAGCTTTGCCGGTGATACCGGGTCGGGCTCCGCGGCGATAGCCGGCGACGACCGGATGGCCGAGGTGAGCAACCGCGTTGCCGGTGGCCTTCAGGCCTCCGCCGACTGGATCCGCGAAGCCGACGTGGAGTCGATGCGCGCCGGGGTCGAGACGCAGGTCAAGGAGCACCCGGGCCGTACCCTCCTGATCGCTGCGGGCCTCGGCTATCTCCTCGGCAAGGCCTTCCGCCGCTAGGTGGATCCGATGGCGGCCTATCGAGGCGACGGAGAGCGTTCCATGGGTGCCCTCCTGCGCGACCTGGCGCAGGGGAGCTCCAACCTCCTGCGGCACGAAGTCCGTCTGGCACGACTGGAGTTCGCCTCGGTGTTCCGGGGAATCGGCACGGGCACGGCGTTCAGCGCGGCTGGGGGAGTCCTGGCGCTGATCGGGGCGTTCACCTTTCTAACGGGCATTATCCTCCTCGCGGGGGACCAGTGGCTTCGCGACCACTACTGGATCGCGGCCATGATCGTAACCGCCATCACGGGTGGGGTGGCGTACTGGATGGCGAAGCGCGGCATGGGGCTGCTCTCGCCCGGGAAGCTCGCGCCGGACCAGACGGTCGCGACACTCAGGGAGGACAAGGAATGGCTGAAACGACAGCTGACGTCCGGCGCGACATCGAACTGACGCGCGAGCGGATGTCTACCACACTGGCCCAGATCGAGCGGAAGATGAACCTCATTCAGGTAGTGCGTGATCATCCGTGGCCTGCAATCGCCGTCGCGGTCGGAGCGGGCGTGCTTCTCAGCGGATCGAGCGCAGATGTCAAGGCGGCTGGTGCGACCGTGGCGGCAACGCGCGGCGCCAGCAGCAAGATCGGAACGGTACTCGACGACGTCGTCGCGAACCTGATGACGGGCCTGAGCCAGGCGTTCCAGTCGCGTGTCGACGGCTTCGTCGACGAACTGAAGGTCGCGATCGGTGCACCGGCCACGGGCGGCCGCGGCAGCAACAACAGCAATGCTGTCTCGCGCGACCAGTCTCGTGCGGCGGGCGGCTGGTCCGGTACCGCCGACGCTGGTGCGTCGCAGGGCCTCGGCGGCGAGAGCCGCTCTCAGAAGACCGGCAGCGGCACCCACGGTGGCACCAACCGCGACACGGGCGGGGGAGCGAACAGCTCCAACCTCGGGTCGCAGCAGTGGCAGCCGGGGGTTTGAACGAAATGGTGATCGCCGACTGAAGCTCAGTCGGCGATCGTCCATCCGGAGGTCAGCGTCGGGTGTCCAGCATCATCCGCGACCGCACCCTGCGGCGCCGATCTGCCTTGCGATCTCCTCGGCCAGCTTTCACCCGCGCCCGATCCACCTCGCCACCTCACGCAGCGTCGCGCGCTTGCCGTACATCAGGATCCCGACGCGATAGATGCGTGACGCGACCCAGACAGCGACGATGCACGCGACGAAGCTGACGCCGAGACTGAACGCGATCTGACCCGACGGAACGGGGACGAGGCTCAATCGCAGCGGCATGATCACCGGCGCCGCGAAGGGAATCCACGAGGCAACTTCGGCGAGCCGCGTGAGCGGATTCAGCAGGATTGGCTGGAGAAGCAGCAGAGGCGACAGGACGATCAGCATCAGTGGCTGCGCAGCCTGCTGCGCTTCCTGTTCGCTGCTCACCATTGCCCCGACCGCTGCATACAGCGCCGCGAAGATCAGGAAGCCGAGCAGGAAGAACACGAGGAGCAGAGCGACTACGCCCGGCGCGACCGAAGGCAGCGCGAACGGCACGTTCGGCAGCCCGATCGCCGCCATGATGGGCTCGCGCGCACGCAGGATGAGAGCGCTGCCCAGTATCCAGGTCAGGAGCTGCGTGACGGCCACGCCGCCGACGCCGATCACCTTGCCCGCGAGCAGCGTCTCCGGCGGCACGCTCGCGACCACGACCTCCGCCACTCTCGTGATCTTCTCCTCCAGGACGCTGCGCATCACGTTCTGGCCGTGCACGAGGATCGTCATGTAGAGCATCACCGCAACGATCGCCGCGAAGAGGAAGCGCACGCGCCCCGACCCACCGCGCCCCCGCTCGGTGATCTGCTCCGGCTCCACCGAGAGCGCCATCTTCATGACCCGCAGCACGGCATCCGAGTCGACCCCCTGGCCTTCCAGCCGCACTGCCACCATCGCATCCCGCACCGCCCGCTCGATGCGCGTGACCTCGGCGACCGACGCCGCGTTGCGGCCTGCGTAGCGTACCGATGTATCGCGGAGCGCGGTCGGCCCGAGGACGAGAAAGCCCGTCGCCTCGTTTCGCATGACCGCGATCGTCGCCAGCGACTCCGCTTCCGCCAGGGCCGACGGCGCAACGATCTCGACCCGCGCACCTGTCGTGTCGCCGAACAGGCCGCCCGTGAGGCGCTCGGCGACGCGCCTTCCCAGGGGGCCGCCGGTCGCGTCCAGGATCGTGATGCGCGGCGGCTCGGTCGAGCGGACGTTCCGAAGGCTCAGCCACGCCGGCAGGATCATCAGCGCGGCGAAGAACAGCGGACCGAAAAGGGTCGCGATGACGAACCACTTCGACCTTACTCGCTCGAGATACTCGCGCCTGATGACGGTCCAGAGCCTAGCCATGACCTGTCACCCCGTCCTCGACACCGGTGGCTCCGACCCGGCGCAGGAAGATCTGGTGCAGTGAAGGCTGCACGCGCTCGAAGCGCTGGATGCGCGCGTCGACTGCGACCAGACGCTCGAGAAGCACACCCGGCTCGGCGCCCTGGGCGAGCTCCACCTCGAAGTATCGGTTGGACGCATCCACCCGCGCGACGAGGGATCGGTCACCCAGGACCGCACCGACCCTGTCGCCGATGGGGCCGTCGAGCGCGAGAGCGACGTGACTGCCGCCATGAGTAGCCTTCACCGACGCCAGGTCATCGTCCAGCACCTTCTCCCCCCTCGCGATGATGCAGACCGCGTCGCACATTCGCTCCGCGCTGTCCATGATGTGGGTGCTGAACACGACCGTTCTGCCGCGCCTCTTCAGGTCGACGACGGTATCCTTGAGAGCCTGCGCGTTGACCGGATCGAGTCCGCTGAAGGGCTCATCGAGTATGACGAGCTCGGGGTCGTGCACGAGCGCGCCGATGAACTGCACCTTCTGCTGCATCCCCCGCGACAGCTCCTCCACCTTCGCGGCGCCCCAGTCCCGGTCTGCGGTGCGGAGTCCGAGCTTCTCGAGCCATTCGTCGATCCGGCGCGAAGCCTCCTTCCCGGAAACGCCCTTCAGCTCGGCCAGGAAGCGGAGCACGCGGCGCACCTGCATGCGCGGATACAGGCCGCGCTCCTCGGGTAGATAGCCGACGAGGTCCATCGCCCGCCGGTCGCCGCTGGGACGCCCCAGAACGGCGATCGTTCCCGAGTCCGGTGCGATGATGTTGAGCACCATTCGAATCGTGGTCGTCTTGCCGGCGCCGTTCGGCCCCAGCAGTCCGTATACCGAGCCACGCGGCACGGCCAGAGAAAGATCGTGCACCGCGGTGTGGTTCGCGTAGCGCTTGACGACGTTCCGGATATCGATTGCGAGTTCTGCCACGGCGGGGAGACGGCTCCTGAT
>JBGTMW010000583.1:0-2618 GCA_041743365.1 Gemmatimonadaceae bacterium | reverse complement strand
GGCGCCCGCGCCGGCACCGGGCGAACGCCCACCGGAGTCGGGGCGCTCGCGCCGCAGCCGCTCACGGACGAGCGGATCGTTCGGATCCTCCGTCAATCGCATCAACGGGACGACGAAGAGGTGATTCACTCCGCCATCGCGGGTCGACGTGAAGACAACTGACTTCCCATCGGGCGTCAGCAGCCCGCCACTGTCGCGGAATGGATTCGCCGAGACGTTCAGCTCGCGCTTGTTGCGAACGTCGTAGAGGTAGACCTCCGAGTTCTGGTCCTCATCCGAGCGGCTGTACAGCAGCCAGTTGCCGTCGGGCGAGTACTCGCTGAGCGTGTACCCGCCTGCTTCGTTGTGCGCGACTTCGGTCATCCTCCCCGACGCGACATCGACCTCGAAGATCCGGTTGTCCGCATCGATCGCGATCTTCGCCGAGCCCGGGGCCCAGAGGATCTCGCTCTTCGTGGACTCGTGCGTCGTCAGCTTCCGACGCGTTCCGGTCGCGATCTCGAACAACCACAGCTCTTCCTCCCTGGACTCGTCGGAGATGTATGCGATCCTCTTTCCGTCCGGTGAGTACTGCTGGAAGCGCTCGCGCCAGGGCGAGTTGCTGACCTGGATCTTCTCGCCGACATCGGCATCCGTCGGCACGACGACGATCTCCCCGTGGAAGTCCACCGCCATGTAGTCGCCCGTCGGCGAGATGCTGAACCCGTCTGCGCGCCCCTCGGCGGTGAGGAACTCGACGAAGTTGCCCTTCGGATCGGGCTCCATCTCGATCACGACCTTCCGTGGCTTTCCGTCAGGCAGGTCGAGCGTGTAGAGATCGAAGTCGTACTCGTAGATCATGCTCCGGCCGTCTGGGCTGATCGAGGGGTTCGAGACGCCGTTCTCCCGGTGGAAGGTCACCTGGGTGTAACGCTGCCCCTGGGTGTCGGTGCGCCAGATGTTGAAGAAGTCATCGCGCTCCGACAGGAAATAGATCTGGCCGTCGAAGCCCCACATCGGGAAGGCGTCGTGGACGTGGGTTCGAAACTCCTTCGCGTTGGTGTCGGTGAGCTGCCGGATCTCCCTAGAGCGAAGGTTCTGGACGTACAGGTCCGCGTTGCTGTTCCCGCGGTAGCCCTTCCGGCCCGACGGCGGCGGGCTCCGGTTGAACGCTACGAGCGTCATGTCCTGGCTGATCATCCCGGCGCGGCCGAAATCCATCGGCATGGGCAGCGGGAGAGTGCCATCGAGGGGCACGGTATAGAGCGGTGACCCGAACGGGTGCGTGCCGCGCGATGTCGAGATGATCACCGCCTTCCCATCAGGGGTCCAGTAGTCGACGTCGTCGTTCCCCGTGTGGAACGTCAGCTGCCGCGGCTCACCGCCGGCCACGGGCACGACGAAGACGTCGTTGTTGCCGAGTCGGTTGCTGGTGAACGCGAGCATGAGGCCGTCGGGAGAGAAGCGCGGACTCATGTCCCTGGCGACGTGCGCGGTGAGCCGGCGTGGCTCCGAGCCGTCGCGCTTCGCCACCCAGATGTCATCGTGATACGTGAAGGCGATCAGCCCCTGGCTGCTGATGTGGGGATTGCGCGCGAACCGTATGGGTTCCGCACGGCGTTCTGGCGCGGCGGCGACCAGCAGTCCGAGGGCCGCGACGCAGAGGAAGGGGCGGATGAGGCGAGCGCGGGTCATGCGAGGGATCCTGGGAGGGGAGAGCGCGGCGCGAGGTCGTGCGAGCCGCGGACGGAAAATGGGCGGAATCGGGGAGATCATGCCCCTTGCGGGCCGCTAACGCAAGTGCGAACGCCGATTTCGGAACGCACCTTGCGACTGCGAACCGGTGGCACCCTCCGCGCACCGCGGACGAAGTGCAGTGTGCCTCCGTCCCAAGTCCGCCACCACGTCGCTCGCTCGCGGCGGCTTGCGTCATTGGATATCCATTCCCAGAGGGGAGCTCAAAATGTTCGCTATTACGAAGGCCAGACTGTCCACCGCCATGTTGCTCGGAGCGTTCACGATTCCGGGAACCCTCCACGCACAGACGTTCCCCGGCTTCGGAGGCATAGGCGTCCGCGCCGGAGCAGTCACCCCCGACGACGCGAAGGCAGGGTTCGGGATGTCGGCCGATCTCGATCTCGGCTACCTCCGTGTCCCGCGCATCCGCACCATCCTCGGCTTCAACTACTTCAAGGCCGATGTGGATCGACAGGTTGGAGGGAGTCCTGTCGGGGGATCGTTGACCGTGACCGGCGGTAGCCTGGGACTTCGACTCGACATGCTCGCGGGTTCACGCCTCTCGCCATACCTCGGAGCCGCGCTCCTGGGCCAGACGTTGAGCGCCGACGTCACGGACGCGGGTACGAAGGAGCTTCTCGAAGGCTTCTACTTTGGCGCCGGGATTTCCGGCGGCTTCGCCTTCGCGCTCGATTCGGCGCGCAGGATAGCGGTTACCGGCGAGGCCCGCCGTGGATTCGTGAACAACGCCAGCCACACTGGCTTCGAGGTGGGCTTTCGCTTCAGCCCAGGCGGGACGATGATGTACTCCAACGTCGCGGCCGAACGGCGTCGCGCCCTGCGCGAAGAGGAGCTGCGGCTCGAGCGTGAGCGCGAGGCGGCGCGCCTTGCCTCGGAGCGCG
>JBGTMW010000582.1:0-8616 GCA_041743365.1 Gemmatimonadaceae bacterium | reverse complement strand
GTTGGCGGATCAGCGCGTGCCGCCGGGGCAACCACCGCCGCTGACACCGCCGCAGGCCGTGCAAGGCGTCGTGGGGGTGACCGCGTCGTTGGCCGGCGAGGTGACGATAGTGCCCGACGCCGGGACCAACAGCCTCATGGTGCGCGCAAGCCAGCGTGACTTCGAGCTCATCCAGGCCGCGGTGCAGGAGCTCGACGTCCGGCCCCTTCAGGTGCTGATCGAGGTGCTGATCGCCGAGGTAAGAAAGGATCGCGGATTCTCGTTCGGGGTTGGGGCCGAGCTGCCTCCGACGCGGATTCCCGGCACTGACAACACGACGGTCGGTGCGACGACCACGGGGATCGGACTGGGCGACTTCGCCCTCAGCGTCATGAACATCGGCGGGGTCGATCTCAATGCGACGCTGCGCGCGGCCGCGGCTCGCGGTGATGTATCGATCATCAGCCGCCCGATAGTGCTCGCGGCCAACAACGAGCTCGCGGAGATCCTGGTCGGGAGCCAGCGGCCCTTCGTACAGGTGTCGCGCTCGCTGCCCACGGATACTCCGCAGCGGGATCAGGTCATTCAGTACAAGGATGTGGGGACCCAGCTCACCGTGCGGCCGACGATCAGCGCGGACGGATATGTAATGCTGGAGGTGACGCAGGAGGTCAATGCGGTGACGACCGAGACCGCGTTCGACGCACCGGTGATCTCGACGCGGTCGGTGCAGACAAGGCTTCTGGTGCGGGATGGGCAGACGGCCGTATTGGGCGGCCTCGCGGACCGCCAACGTGACAGCAATCAGTCGGGGGTGCCGGTGCTGTCGAGCATCCCGATCATCGGCGGCTTGTTCGGCCGTGTGAGCAGGCGGACGACGGAGACGGAGCTGTTCCTGTTCCTGACGCCGACGGTGCTGTATACGGATCTCGACGTGGACGGGGCGACGATTCCGCTACAGAAGCGCATAAAGAAGGAGGAGCGGTAGATGAGCGCAATCGGGAGCCAGTTGCTGGGCGAATCGATAGCGATGCAGGCGTTGCGCGCGATGATCGCGCGCGTCGCGGCACGCGATGTGGCAGTAGCGATTCGCGGCGAGACCGGCACCGGGAAGGAGCTGGTTGCTCAGGCGCTCCATCAGGCGAGCGGCCGCCGCGGCCCGCTCATCTCCGTCAACAGCTCGGCGCTGCCGTCGGCACTCTTCGAGTCAAATCTCTTCGGCCACCGAAAGGGCGCGTTTACCGGCGCAACGGAGAACAGGAGGGGACTGTTGTCTCAGGCGCACGGCGGCACGCTCTTTCTCGACGAGATCGGGGACATGCCACCGGAGCAGCAGCCCAAGCTGTTGCGGGCCATCGAGCTCAAGATCGTCTCCGTGCTTGGTTCCGAGCGAGACGAGCGGAGCGATTTCCGTGTAGTGGTAGCAACGCATGCTGATCTCATGGAGCTCGTGGATCGCGGGCGCTTTCGAGCCGATCTTGCGCACCGGCTTCAGGGATTCGTGCTGGCGATCCCGCCGCTGCGAGAGCGTGTCGAGGACATACCGCTCCTTGCGCGCCATTTTCTTCACCTGAACGCGGAAACCTCCGGAGATCCCGCGATGCTGACGCCAAGTGCAGTGGACCTCCTCCAGGCACAGGCGTGGCCGGGCAACGTGCGCCAGCTCAGGACCGTGCTCGTGCGGGCTGCGCTGATGAGCGAGGGCGCGGTCATCCCTGTCTCCGCCATCATGGACGCGCTTGGCCAGCGAGACCATGGCGGCGCCGCACCGGGCCGCAGGATCGACCAGGGCCTCGGGCTTGCGCGCACCGAATTGCTCGTCGAGCTCGACGAGGCAGGTTGGGACACGGACGAACTGGCGCGACGGTACGGGGTCGATCGGTCTACGATCTACCGCCGCATGGAGCGCCTGGGGATCGACCCGCAGGCCCGGAAGGCTTCCCTGCGAACTCTCGGAGGCTCGACGATGTCTGCGACGCGCGGTCGTCGTTCGAGCAACGACCTGCTCGAAAGTTCAGGGCGGTAGGTGCGCGCGGTCTATTCGCGCCAATTCGCATTTGTTCGCGCGAATTGGCGCGAATAGCGGAAGCCACCGAAAACGGAACTCCCGGTAAGTCAGCGACTTAGCATCGTGACCGGCACGGCACCGGCTATGCTTTGGGGAGAGGCGACTGAAACGCGTCAATTTCTCCTGGGAGTTACTCATGTCGCCTCGCCGGATGCTCACGCTGCTCGTCCTCGCGCTTGCTACCATGCAGCCGTTGTCACTCGCCGCCCAGGACGTCACGCCAGATGGCGGCTCGCTCACGGCCCCGCCGAACGCCACCGGACAGACCGCGGCGTTCTGGGTGAACAACAACGAGAGCTATTCGCAGAATTTCTCGCTCTCCTGTGACTACGACAGCGCTGTCACGTCATGCTCGGTTCAGGGCTCGGTCACGGTCAGCGGGTTCGGCAGCGAGCAGGTGTATGTCACGTTCAGCACTGGGGCATCGGGCGTGGGCACGGTCTCGCTCAAGCTCGACTACGCGATACTCCCCGATGGTTGGTACAATGTCACCGTAGGGCGGGCTCCTCCCACGCTGGACGTCACACCGCACAACGGCGAGAACCGGAGCATGGCGCTTTGCGCCGGCGGCTGCTTCGACGCCGTGGCGAGCTACACTACGCCCGCGTACGTGAGCATGGACACGCCTCGCTCGCTCACGCTTCTCTATCGGAGCGCGTACGCCATCCCCTGGGTCACCGTGCAGGTCGATGCCACCGATCCTTCGCCCGGTGACCCGGCGACCGCGATGTCCATCCGGCTCAAGCGGCCAGACGGAAGCTGGGTGCAGTTCCGCGACGGCACGTCGGAGGTCTTTTTCACCCGGGCGGCTGGCCCGAACCGGCTCGCGGCGCAGTTCGATGCGACGGGGCTTGCCACCGGGCGACACAACTACACGGTCGTCGTGCGAAGTCACTGGTCCGGCGCCACGATGGAGACCTCCCAGGCGATCAAGGTTCTCGTCGTCAACGAGTGGCTCAACTCATGGGCACCGGCGCCAGGATGGTCAATTGCGGGCTTGCAGAAGGTGTGGGACTACGGAACCGATGGGATCGTGATCACGGAGGGCGATGGTTCCATCCTGCGTTTTCCGCGAAGCACCTGCTACACGGGGTTCTGTACCTACAACAGCCCCAAAGGGGACTTCACAACCGTCATCCGGATGACTCTCAACGGGGCGGTGCAGCGCAAGTACCCGGACGGCACACTACTCGAATTCACATCGACGGGAGACCTGTCCTACTCGCAGGACCGATTCGGCAATCGTACGAATTATTCGTATGGCACGAATCGTCGGCTCACCCAGGTCACGGATCCGGCGGGGAAGTCGCTGGCGCTCGCCTACAATGGGAACGGGAAGCTGTCGACGATCACGGATCCTGGCGGCCGCGTGACAACCCTCGAGTACGACGGCGCGGGGAACGTGTACCGGATCCTGCGGCCCGACGGCGTGGCGGCGATGACACTCGCGTGGGGATTCTGGGGAGGGCCGTACCGTCTCAACGAGCAATCCGACGCCATTGGCGGCGTGTGGACGTTCGCCTATGATTTCGCGGGCAAGCTTGCCACGCAGACACTGCCACAGGTGGCAATCAATGGCGTCGCCGAGCGCCCGGTCATGGGCTTCGCGTCGCTCGAGAGCCGCGTGCTCTCGTCCCTTGCCACCTCGTACACGAGCCGCGCGGTCGCGCGCAATCCGGACACGTTGCGCGCAAGTACGACCAACCCGCGCGGCTACACGACATCCTACAAGCTCGATCGCTTCGGCTCGCCGCTCCGCGTGGAGGAGCCGTTGGGCCGGACCACCGTGATCGCGCGCAACGTGGAATCGCAACCGACGCAGATCACCAGCCCTGCTGGTTTCGACAGCTACTTTACGTGGTCCGGCGCGAGTTTGACACGGGTGTACGACTTCAGCCTGGGCCGGAGTATCTATTACCGATACGAGACGACATATAACCAACCCGACAGTGTGTGGGGCACCACCACGCCCGTCCGCAACTTCTGGTCGGGGGGCAAGCTCGACAGCTCGCGCGTCGGGCAAGCGGCGGCGTTGTCGCGCTTCACCTACGATAGCCGCGGTCGAATCAAGACGGCGGGCGATCCAAAGGCGCATGGCACCGAACACTTCTATGCGACCTCCGGCTGGCAAAACACCGACTCGGTAAAGACCGGGTCGCGGAAGACGGCATACGGCTATGACTCGTGGGGCCGGACTAGCACCGTTGCCGACCCGCTGAATCAGATCAGTGTTTCCGCCTACGACTCACTCAATCGTGTTCGCCTCACCGTGGGACCGATGAACGACACTACTCGGTACGCCTACAACAACGTGTTCCTGACCACCGTCACCGATGCGCTCGGCCAGGAATTCGGCTACGTGCCCAACGTACTAGGGTGGCTCGAGCAGAGGATCGACCCGCGGGGAAACACTGATCAGTATCAGTACGACAGGAATGGAAACCTCACGCGGTGGACCGATCGGCGTGATTCCCTCGTTACCGCGACGTACGATGACCTTGACCAACTGCGGTCACGGACCGCCGACGGTGATACAACTAGCTACTGGGGGGACCCCCTGGGACGATTCGCAGCGGTCGCGAATGGAGAGAGCACGGATACGCTGTGGCGAGATAGATCGGGGCGGGACAGCATCGAAATCACGGTCCGGAGCGGAGCGCGCGTGTACCGCCTTACATCGTCCTACAACGTACGCAACATGCGGACGCAGGTGGAGATGAGCGGCCCAGTGGGATGGACCTCGACGGTGGGCTATCGTTACGACGTCTTTCTCGGACTGGACACACTGATAGACGTGGCCGGGGGACGTACACGGATCACCTACGACATGGACCGCCAGCCCGACGGGTGGACTCTCCCCATGGGGGTTGCGATCGAGAGCGCGTACTCCTCCACCCACATGCTAGGCAAGGTCCGGTACCCGAGCCACGCCGCTCTCGACACGGCGGTCGGCGTCAACTACGGATACGACGATCTGAGCCGCGTGAGGGAACGGCTCAGCTTCAACATGAAGCAGGGACGTGGGTATACTCGCGATGCTCTTGGTCGGCTCACGCACGACACCGCCTTCTACTACTTACCTGGTACTCAAGAGTGCACACCGATCTACGAGGACAATCAGATTTACTCCGAGGACCCGCCGATCCGCTACGACTGCACAAGCGAGAGTAACAAAGTCATCGACACGGTCCGAACCCGGACCTTCAGCTACGATCTCGTCGGCAACCGCACCGACCTGAGTGCGGTCACGGATACAGGAAATCGGTTGGTGTCCTTCAACGGGTATACGCTGGAGTATGATGCCGCAGGGCACCTGACACGGAAGCAACACACTGGCATGCCTGATCAGACCTTTGAGTGGAATAGCCTGGGGCAGCTCGTGAGCGTCACATCAAACGGGGATACTACGAGCTTCGGCTACGACGGCTGGGGACGGCGGGTGCGGAAGAGCGACGGGCTGTCAGTGAAGCATTATGTCCATGATGGTGATGATCTCTTCGCAGAACTCGACTCCTCTTACGCCGTCCAAGCGGAGTACACCTATTACCCCGGCGTTGACCGGCCGCACAGCGTCCGGCGGGCAGGGTCGATGTACTACTACGTAACCGATCATCCAGGCAACGTCGTCGGCCTTGTCGACAGCGCGGGCACGCTCAGGAACGAGTACCGGTACGACGCGTTCGGCTTGTCGGAATACACGAGCGAAACTATTGCGAACGGACTCGCCTATGCCGCCAGGGAGCTCGATAGTGAGACGGGACTCTACTTCAACCGGGCCCGGTACTATGACCCCGGTCTGGGACGTTTCATTTCGGAGGATCCGATCGGGCTTGAAGGCGGGATCAATGTATACGCCTATGCCGACAATGATCCGATCAGCAACGTGGATCCATACGGCCTCGAGTGCGTGAGGTGGGGGCCGTGGGAGTTGGTGCTCATCACCGAGGACGTCACTATATACGAGCGACGCTGTGAGGTCGAAGGGCTCGCAACGGTCATTATCTCTGAGAAGGCACCCATCAACCCCGTTTACACACCGAGCGATTTCGCAGGTTTGGGACCTTCCAAAAACTACACGCCGGGTGACTGGTTGACCATTGGATTCGCCGTCTCCACTCCAACTCTAGGGCCGAGGTCGCCTTCGACTCTCTTAGCCGTGGATTGTGGACCCGTCACAGTTTCGTGCACGACCTCGAGTTGGATTGGAGGCCCCGCTCTTCCGACGGTGGGCGTGACGGTTACAATCCTGTTTAACCCGATGGAAACCGATTACAACCGAGCGGCATGTTTCGGATCGAAGGCATTTGGAGCTTGCGCGAACTTTCAAGATAGGGTATTGCGCGGGCTTACCGTGGCTTATGGCAGGGGCGTATCTTCTCCTGTCACAGGCTGGCAGAAGGTGTGGTAGACTATTGCCTGCACGAATCCGCGGCTGCTAATCGCGACCTTGGGGCGAGATCTTCAGCTTTCGGTCCCGCTGACCTGTTCAACATTCCGATGCACTCTCTCTCCGCGCGCGTGAAATGGACACTGCCTTCGGCGTTGCCGCCGTCGCATACTTGATCGTCGGTGGCGAGTTGACAGAAAGGACTTGGAGGTGCTATACAGGCCCACGAAAGCATCCAACAACGTTGGACATCTTCAGGCGACATTTGTTTTCTGAAAGAGGTCAAGAGCTTAGACGCTGGACGCTTTCGTTCTACGCCATTGGGGGTGCAATTCTCCTCGTGTGGTTTATGATTTCCTATGGAGGATCGTAGCTGTACGAATCTCGGCGTGCGCACTTCGCATAACCGAATCTAGCGCGTTGGACCGAGGCCGCTCATGCTTCTGAGCTATGTCCCAACACGGCTCTCGGCCACCATTATAGCGTTCGTAACATTATGGCGCGCATCAGAATCACGAAGATCGCCCTGGGCGTCCTGTTGGTGACTGGGTTTCTTTTCGCCTCATGCCAGCCGGATTATGAACGGGTCCAGTTAGAGTCTGGAGAGGAGTTCGACGTCATCGTTCTTTCGCGTGACGTTCGGGCTGGGTCCTCGGCTGCTCGGGGGGCGGTTTGGGCAACGAGCGTTGTCCTCAACTACTATGCACAGGCGACGACTCCGGAAGGAAGGCTGGAAGAAGCTGATCAACTGCTAGAGCTCGCCGTCCCCGCGGCTACCAAAACGGGCGATTCGGTCATTGTGATTCAACAAACCTATCCTTTGCTTTCCCGGTGGAGCGGCTTGACGGATGTTCACCTAGTCCACTACTATCGGCTCCCAACTGGAGCGTGGGAGCGCTGAAACGGTGGACGCCCGGTCACAAGGGATCGCCCCTTGTCCTTTGTCCTCGACAGGTTGAAATGAGACTTCCATCATGATGCACTTCGCAGGAGGAGTTCATGAAGAAGTCACCCGCAGGGAAACAGGCACCGGGGGTTGAATCGGGGGAGGCGCGCCGGCGCTTGTCCGCGCAGGAGAAGACTCGGATCGTCCGGCAGCATCTGCGCGATGGCGTGGTCGTGGCCGGCCTGGCGGAGAAGACCGGCGCCGCGGCCGGCCTCATCCACACATGGATCAAGCTCGCGCTCGAGCGGCTCGACCTCGATGATCGCCGTACCCAGGGATCAGGTTCCGGTCCAGCAACATCCCCCCGCGGGCGGCCCCTCGTGGCCTAGCCACTCCTTCACACCGGGTTCTCTGCGCAGCTGTCGCAGTTGTAGAGGTCCTCCCCCCTCGAGCGAGCGCAAGCGCGATGTGCGCTTAGGCAATGCCAACGGTGATCCAAATTGCACACTTTCGGTGATTGAAATTGCACACACCTGGCGGCGACGAGCCGCTAGGGCGTCGGGGCCTCCTGCCGGGCACGGCGGTGGGGGCGGGTCGTGGTGGGAGGGCGCTCACGTGGGGAGCGGAGCGCCGCGGTGACGTCGGCGTGGTGCCGCATGCGGTAGCTGTTCCCCCTGATGTTGACGATGTGGCAGCGATGGACGAGCCGATCGATTAGCGCGGCAGCCATGGTCTCGTCACCGAAGATGTCGCCCCACTCCTCGAAGCTCTGGCTGGAGGTCATGACCGTCGAGGCGTGCTCGTAGCGGCGGCTCATGAGCTGGAAGAAGAGCATGGCCCCGGTACGACCGATCGGGAGCTAGCCGATCTCGTCGACGACGAGGAGACTCGGGAAGACGAGCGTCTTGAGCCGGTGGCTCAGGTGCCCCGCGAGCTGTGCCTCCTCGAGCGACGTGATCAGGTCGGCGAGCGTGCCGTAGTACACGCGGCGGCCACTCTGCGCGGCGGCGATGACGAGGCTGATCGCCAAGTGACTCTTGCCTACCCGGTCGGACCGGGAGGATGACATTCTCCCGACGCTCGACGAAGCCCAGGGTGTGGAGACTGTCCAGCTGCTCGCGCTTGTCGCCGGGAGCAACAACAACAGTAGTGCTGTGTAGAAAAACACCCAAATTCGCGCACCTGAAAACACCCAAGTTCGCGCACTGGTCTTGACGGTGCCGGCAGAGCCGGCACCCTCCGCATCGGCGATTCGACGCGGAGCCAGGCATGCCGAGACTTGGGAGGGACGAGGTC